>JASHSR010000127.1 GCA_030038645.1 Gammaproteobacteria bacterium | reverse complement strand
TCGAGCGGCCGCCGCGCGCCGTGCGGCAGCGCCGAGGCGCCCGCTCGGCGCTGCGCTACACTCGCCGTGCATGGCGGTGAGACCGGTACTGCGAATGGGGCACCCGCTGCTGCGGCAGGTCGCGGCACCCGCGGTCGTGGGCAGCCCGGAGCTGCACGCCCTCGTCGCCGACATGGACGATACGATGCGCGCCCTGAGCGGCGCAGGGCTCGCGGCGCCCCAGATCGGCGTGAGCCTGCGCGTCGTGATCTTCGAGCTGAAGGACAATCCGCGCTATCCGCACGTCGCGCCGGTGCCGTACACGGCGCTCGTGAATCCCGTGCTGACGGTGCTCGGTGAGGAGCAAGAGGAGGGCTGGGAAGGATGCCTGTCGGTGCCGGGCCTGCGAGGGCTCGTGCCGCGCTACCGCAGGCTCCGTTATCAGGGATTCACCCCGGACGGCGCCTCCATCGACCGCACGGTCGAGGGCTTCCATGCGCGCGTCGTGCAGCATGAGGTCGATCATCTCGATGGGATTCTCTATCCGCAGAGGATCCGAGACTTGCGCAGCTTCGGGTTCGAGGACGCGCTCGCCGGCCAGATGACGCCGCTGCCCGATTAGCCGCGGGTCGGGTCCGATTGGGTAGGTCGCGCAGCGGCCAGGGTCAGGCGAGGGTGTGAAAGACCCTCTGGACGTCGTCGTCCTGCTCGAGCTTGTCGATGAGCGTCAGCACTTCCGTCGCCTGTCCCTCGGGAAGCTCGGTCGGCACGGTGCAGACGTACTCGTGCTCGGCGGAGAGCGGCACGATGCGGCGCGCCTCGAGCGCCTCCTGCAGGTGGCCGAAATCGGCGAACGCGCAGCGGATGACGAGCTGGGGCTCTCCCTTCTCTCCGGTGCTCTCGCCCATCTCCTCGAGGCCGTGATCGATGAGGTAGAGCTCGAGCTCGTCCTGGTCGATGCCGGCCGGATCGAGACGGAAGACTCCCATCTTCTTGAACAGGAAGCTCACGCTGCCGCTCGTTGCGAGATTGCCGCCGTTCTTGGTGATGAGGTTGCGCACCGCGGCCACGGTGCGTGTGGGATTGTCCGTCGCCGTCTCGACGAGCAGGGCGACACCGTGCGGCGCGTAGCCCTCGTAGATGACCTGCTGGTAGCTCGCGGCGTCGCGGCCCGATGCGCGCTTGATGGCCGCCTCGATCTTGTCCTTCGGCATGTTCACCGCGCGGGCATTCTGGATGAGCCTGCGCAGCGTCGGATTGCCGGCCGGATCGGCGCCGCCCGCCTTGACGGCCATCGTGATGTCCTTCGCGATGCGGGCGAACTGCTTCGCCATGCGGTTCCACCGCGCGAACATCGTCGCCTTCCTGACTTCGAAGATCCTTCCCATAGGCCTCGCGCCGCTCCCCGCTCGTGCGGCCTCGACCCTTAGGCGAGCCTCGCCTGGAGCGAGCGGAGGCGCCGGCGCTGGCTCTTCAGGCCGCGCTCGATCTCCCGCAGCCGCTGCTGGAAGCGCGCCTGCTCCCAGTGCTCGATCACGACGCGCTTCTTGTCCTCGAGCCACTGCTCCTTGAGCCGGGTCCAGTCGCTCACCGCGGCGACGAAGGCCTCGTACTCCTGCGCGATGCGATGGCGGAGCTGCTCGATGTGCGAGGGCGAGCGGGCCGCGTCCGGCAGCCTCGCGAGCTTCGCCTGCGCATGGCGGAACTGCATCGCGAGCAGCGCCCGCTGGATCTGGAAGGCCGGCGTGCGCTTGAGCCGGCGCGTGAGCCCGACGCAGTGCAGGCTCGCGATGAGCCACTTGGTGGGATCCCACTGCCACCAGCGCGCCCCGTTGCGGTAGTCGTGCGCGAAGATGTGGTGGAAGTTGTGGTAGCCCTCCCCGTGCGTGACGAGCGCCAGGATCGGATTGTCGCGAGCGGAGTTCTCGTCGGTGTACGGCCGGCTGCCCCACATGTGGGCGAGCGAGTTGATGAAGAAGGTGAAGTGATGGCTCAGGACGAGCCGGAGCACACCGGCGAGGAAGAACGTTCCCCAGACGTCCCCGATGAGCCAGCCGGCGGCCAGGGGAAAGCCGAAGTTCGTGGCCGTCGTGAGCAGCGCGTAGTGGCGGTGCTGGAACGCGAGGATCGGATCCCGCCTGAGGTCGGGGACGTTCGTGAGGTCCGGAGCGCCGCTCGGGTAGTCCCGCAGCATCCAGCCGATGTGGGAGAACCAGAAGCCGCGACCGACGGAGTAGGGATCGAGCTCGTTGTCGTCGACGTTGAGATGGTGGCGGCGGTGGCTGCTGCACCAGAGCAGCACGCTGTTCTGCAGGGCCATGGTGCCGAAGATCAGATAGAAGATCCTGAGCACGATGTGCGCGTCGTATGCGCGGTGCGCCCAAAGCCGATGGTAGCCCCCGGTGATCGACATGCCGTTCGCCACCAGGAAGAACGCGAAGAGCCCCCAGGATGCCGCCTTGAATCCGTGAGCGAGGCCCCACCAGGGCACGCATACGACGGCGACGGCCAGGGTCAGGGAGAAAATCAACGCGTTGGTCAGGATGAGAGGTGGCTTCTGCTCGGGGCGCTGGGGCTCGGACATGTGTCACTCTGCGGCAGGCTAGCCGCAAACGATAACATCCGGCCCGCTTCGGCCTCAAGACACGTCGGTGTCGGCGGCGGCGCGCCTTCCAACACCCACCGCCTCGAGGGCGCGGCTCTCTCGCGAGCGCGTCGCCGGGCGAGACGGACGGGACGGACGAGCCGACCGGCCTCCGCCGGCCATCGTGCCGCGGCCGTGACTTGACGCCTGTCCGCCAGGAGGTCAACATTCCTTACAAGCGGTCTCAGTCTGAAACGAACGAGAACCGAGTTCGGACGGATTGAAGACTTCTCGCGGGCACGGGCAGGGGGGGAGTGCCATGGGCTCATTTGCGCGCCATTGGATGTTCGGTGCGATGCTGGTCGGGATCACTGGCTTGGGCTCACTTCCAGCGTGGTCCCAAGCGGCGTCGACTGCGGAGGATCAGGCCACGTCGCAGTCCCCGCCGCAGCCGCAGTCCTCGACACCGGCACAATCGAGCGACCAGCTGCAGGAAGTGGTCGTCACGGCTCGCAAACGCGCCGAGAACCTACAGGACGTGCCGATCACCGAGTCGGTCTTCACTGCGCAGACGATCCAATCCGCCGGCATCACGGCCCCGCGCGATTACATCGCGATGGTTCCGAACATGACGCTCGTGGAGACGCAGAACGTCGGCAACTCCTTCATCACGATCCGCGGCATCTCCCAGGCGCGCAACAGCGAGCCCTCGGTGGCTGTCCTCGTAGACGGCGTGCTCGAGACCAATCCGTACGAGTTCGATCAGGAGCTCTTCGACATCCAGCAGATCGAGGTGCTGAAGGGCCCGCAAGGCGCCCTCTACGGACGCGATGCCATTGGCGGGGCGATCATCATCCGCACTCCCGACCCGAGCAGCCAGTTCGAGGGCGCAGCCCGCGTGGGCGTCGGCAACGGCCCGTCCGAGCGGGCCGAGGCCATGGTGAGCGGACCGATCGATTCCGACGGCACGCTGAGGTACCGCGCGTCGGTCAACTTCTACAACACGGACGGCTACCTGCAGAACGTCTACCTCGACCGCAAGGCCGACCCCTACCGCGACTACTCGGGCAGACTCAGGCTGCTGTGGGAGCCGGTGGACTCGTTCGACGCGGACGTGCGCGTGTATCGCGATCACGTCGCGACCACGGCCTACTACTTCGTCATCCCGCGCGGCGACGAGGCGAATCCGGCGTCGGTCCCGTACACCCCCCCGTCGCCGCTCGTTGCGCCCGAGATTGCGCCGGATGCGAACAACACGACGAGTCCCATCCAGGTCAACAACGAGGGCATGGACGACCGCGACATCACGGACATCGCGGTGAAGCTCGATGCGAAGCAGAGCTACGGCACGTACACCTCGATCAGCGACTACGACGAGACCCGCGAGATCGACGACGGCGACGCCTACGACTTTCGTCCCGTCACCACTTCGATCGTTTATTCGTACTACACCGCGGGCACGCCCGCCTCGCTCGGCGGACCGTTCGACGAGAGCCAGAGCCAGTTCATCTGGGTGAGGACCTGGAGCGAGGAGCTGCGGTATACCTCGAACCCGATCGCGGGCTTCTCGTGGATCGCGGGCGCCTACTTCGTCCACACCGATCGCTTCATCTCCACCGGGAACATGGTCGACCGGGGGACGGGCGTCTATCCCGTCTACTACTCGCCGCGGTTCGATCCGGCCGATCCGCTCGAGGATTACTCGAACGTCACGTTCCTCGCGGACACCCAGAACAACAACGCCTGGGCCGGATTCGGCGATGCGACGTACGACTTCACGAAGCAGTGGGAGTTCGATGCCGCGCTCCGCTACGACTCCGACCACCGCGCGAACACGACCGACACGCCGACCTACTTCCTGCCGACGACCGCCGCCTACACCGGCGAGGTGCGCAGCCACACCTGGAGCGCCTGGCAGCCCAAGGGGACGCTGCGCTACAAGCCCAACGACGAGTGGACGCTCTACACCGACTGGAGCCGCGGCTTTCGCAGCGGCGGCTTCAACCAGACCGGCGTCGGCGCCGTCGCGCAGGCGAGCCACATTCTCGGCGTGAGCGACCTCTTCAATGCGGAGATCGACGACACCTACGAGCTCGGCGCCAAGGGAGAGCTCTTCGACCGGCGCCTGGACATCGACGCCGACGTGTACCACACGCACTCGCAGAACGGATATTTCTTCGTCTATCTCGCCGCCAACTCGACGCAGAATCTCGGCAATCTCAACGCGACGTACAAGGGCGCGGAGATCCAGCTCACCGGGCACGTCACGGAGCGGCTCGACGTGTACGCCGGCTACGGCTACACGGACAGCTACATCACCAAGATGGCCGATCCGACGGTGCTCGGCAACCAGGCGCCGCTCGTCTCGCGCGACACGATCAACACCGGCTTCCAGTACCGCCAGCCCCTCTCGAGCGGGCTCACGGGCACGGTGCGCCTCGACTTCAACGACATCGGGCGCACCTGGTGGGATCCCTACGATTCCACCTCGCGCAACCCCGTCCCGCTGGTCAATCTGCGTCTCGGGTTGCAGGGCGACAAGTGGACCGTCACGGCGTGGTCGAAGAACCTCACCAACACGATCTACAACGCGGAGTTCTCGCCGGGCGGATTTCTCTGGCGCGCGCCGCCCCGGACCTACGGCGTCGATTTCGACTACCGCTTCTAAGAGCGCAGGCCGAGCGCGAGCGAGCACGCTCCCGCTTCATCGAGCGGCTCGTGGCGGCGGCTGCCGCCCGACAGCCAGTGCGGCCCGATGCTCTTCTCGAGGGCCGCCGCGACGGTCGCCCGCGCCCGCTCCTCGGCCGGGGTGCGAGCCGCCGGCCCACGCGTCTCGTGCGCGGCGTG
>JASHSR010000126.1 GCA_030038645.1 Gammaproteobacteria bacterium | reverse complement strand
CGAGCGCCGCACGCAAGCTTGGACTGGCGCCGCTCGGGGGCGGCAACGACGGACCGAACGGTATTGCCACCATCGCCGATCTGCTCGGCGGGCCGCTCCCGGAGCGCTCCGCGGGTGTCACGGCGTTTCCGAACGTCGTCACGCTCGCCGCCACCTGGGACAGGGGGCTCGCCCGGCGCTTCGGGCTCGCCTTGGGCGAGGAGTTCCGCAGCAAGGGGCTCAGCGCGGACTTCGGGCCGACCATCAACATCGTGCGCACGTGGCACGACGGCCGCTCGGCGGAGACGTTCGGGGAGGATCCGTACCTCACAGGCGAGCTCGCGGTCGCGGAGATTCTCGCCATGCAAAGCCGCGGCGTGATCGCGACCGTCAAGCACTACGATGCGAACGATCAGGAGTTCGCGCGTACGGGGGTTTACCCGGACATGGCGGGGGTCGACGAGCACATCGGCGAGAAGGCGCTCGAGGAAATCTATCTGCCGCAGTTCAAGGCGGCCATCGAGCGGGCTCGCGCCGGCGCGGTCATGTGTGCGTACGTTCAGGTGAACGGGGAGTTCAGCTGCGACGGTGCGGCCCTGCTCGGGCGCCTGCGCGCGTGGGGCTTCGACGGCGTCATCGTTCCGGATGCGGCGTTCGCGCAGCGGGACGCCGTGGCCGCCGCGAACGCGGGCGTAGACGGCGCGAGCCCAGTCGAGCAAGTGGCCGCCGCGATCCGCCAAGGGCGAGTCGATCCGGCCTTCTTCGATCGCAAAATCTACCACGAGCTCGTCACTCGATTTCGCCTCGGCCTGTACGACGAGCCCGCGGCAGGCTCCGCGAGCGCCGTGGTCTCGACGCCGCAGCACCTCGAGCTCGCGCGCGAGATCGCCTCCTCGGGCGCCGTGCTGCTCAAGAACGCGGGCGGCGTCCTGCCGCTCGAGGGCGTGAGGTCCATCGCCGTGCTCGGCGCCGATGCGGGCTCGGAGGCCGTGGTGATGGAGACGGGCAGCGCGCACGTGCACGTCGGTGCGCTGAGCGTTCCCCTCGATGCCATCCGGGCGCGCGCCGGTCCTCGAGTCCGCGTCGCCTACGAGCGCGGCAGCCTCGGCGTGCGCCCGCTGCCCGCCGTTCCCTCGGATGTGCTGTCGCCGCCTTCGGGCTCCGGGCACGGGCTGCGGGGCGTGTACTTCGGCACGCCGTACTACTGGAAGCCGGTGCTTACTCGGATCGACTCCGACATCGAGGTCGGCGCCGATCCGCACGTGCCCGCCGCGCCGCCCGGAACGCTCGGAGCGCGGGAGTTTGCGCGAGGTCCCGAGCCGTGGTCCGCGAAGTGGACCGGCACGCTGATGCCACCCGCAACGGGTCTTTATGGCTTCTCGTTGACGGCCGCCGGCACGGCCGAGCTCTACATCGATGACCGGCTCGTCGCCTCGATTCAGCAAGCCGATTTTTCAAGGACGGTGATTGGCACCGCTGCGCTGACGGCCGGCCATCGGGTATCGGTCCTTATCAAATACGACACCGCGGCGGCCATCCTCGGGGCGGGCCTGCGCCTCGGCTGGCAGCCTCCGGACGGCCGTCTCGCCCGGGCGGTTGAGGCGGCTCGGCACGCGGATGTCGCGATCGTGTTCGCCGGCGAGCAGCTGGGCGAGGGCTACGACAAGATCTCTTTCGGGTTGCCAGGCGATGAGGACCGGTTGATCGAGGCGGTGGCGGCGGCCAGCCCCCGCACGGTCGTCGTGCTCAACACCTCAACGCCCGTCGCGATGCCGTGGATCGACCGCGTCGCCGCCGTCATCGAGGCGTGGTATCCGGGCGAGACGGCGGGAGCCTCTATCGCCTCGCTCCTGTTCGGCGATGTGAGCCCGTCGGGCAAGCTGCCCGTGACGTTTCCGAGGAACGATACGCAGGGACCTGCGACGCACTGGTTGGAGTATCCCGGCAACGGCCGAAGCGTCGTGTTCGACGAGGGCGTGCTGGTCGGCTATCGCTGGTACCAGGCGAAGCACCAGCAACCGCTGTTCCCCTTCGGCTACGGCCTCTCCTACACCACGTTCCAGCTCGGTGACCTCGTCATCTCGGGCGCGGGCGCCGACCGCACGGTGAGCGTGAGCGTGAGGAACACCGGGCGCCGCGCTGGCGCGGAGGTCGTGCAGCTCTACGTCGGCTTGCCGCCCGCGGCGAATGATCCGCCACGGCAGCTGAAGGGTTTCGAGAAGGTTCAACTGCGGCCGGGTGAGATGCGCACGGTGCGGTTGCCGCTGCCGGACGCCGAGCTCGGCGCGTACGACGAGCGCTCCAGCGAGTGGCGGCTGTTTCCCGGAACGTACACCGTCATGGTGGGCGTCTCCTCGCACGACATCCGCGAGTCCGGGCGCTTCGTCGTCGAGCAGGGCGCCTCGCATCCGACGCAATGAACGGTATCTTGATGATGCATATCCTGACGACACCGTCCGAACCGATGGAGATCTCGACATGAGCCCTCTCGAAGCGATCGTTCGCCAAACGGCGCGGCTCGGCGCGCTCGCCATGAGTCCAGCGATCATGCTCGCCGCGATGCTCGGCATCAGCGCTTCCGGCGCGGCCCATGCGGCCGGTGCCGCTCGCGTGAGGATCGACAGCGGCCTCCTTCAGGGCTCCCTCGCGCACGGCGTCCTGGCGTTCAAGGGCATTCCCTTCGCCGCCGCTCCCGTGGGCTCGCTGCGCTGGCGGCCGCCGCAGCCCGTCGAGCCGTGGAAGGGCATACGCGAGGCGCTGAGCTACGGCCCGGATTGCATGCAGGTGCCGTTCCCCGGCGATGCTGCCCCGCTGCGCACGACTCCTCGAGAAGACTGTCTCTATCTCAACGTTTGGCGACCCGCCCGGGCCTCCTCGCGCAAGCTTCCCGTCATGGTGTGGATCTACGGCGGAGGATTCGTGAACGGCGGCACCTCCCCTGCGGTGTACGACGGCACCGAGTTCGCGCGCGACGGGATCGTGCTCGTGAGCTTCAACTACCGGCTCGGCAACTTCGGCTTCTTCGCCCACCCCGCGCTCGTCGCGGAGCAGCCGCGCGGACCCTTCGGCGACTACGCCTTCATGGACCAGATCGCGGCGCTCAAATGGGTCCGGCGCAACATCGCGGCATTCGGCGGCGATCCGAGGAATGTCACGATCTTCGGGGAGTCCGCGGGGGGCATGTCGGTGCACGTCTTGCTCACCTCGCCGCTCGCCCGCGGACTGTTCCAAAAGGCGATCATCGAGTCGGGCGGCGGCCGCCCGGGATTGCTCGGGACGCGGCCGCTCGCGGGAGGCGCGGGGTCCGCGGAGTCGGCCGGCATTGCGCTCGCGAGGCACTTCGGCATCGAGGGGACGGACGCCGCGGCGCTCGCGCGGCTGCGGGCGATTCCGGCGAGCGAGCTCGTGAGCGGCCTCAACATGGCGACGATGGGCCGCAGCGCGACGTATGTCGGCGGTCCGATCGTCGATGGACGGCTCGAACTCGGCGCGCCGACGCAGCTGTACGCCGCGGGCAAAGGCGCGCCCGTGCCGGTGATGATCGGCACGAACAGCATGGATCTCGGTTTCCTTCAGGCGCGGACGCTCGATGAGCTCTATGCGCAGTTCGGGCCGGACGCCGCGCGGGCGCGCGCGGTCTACGGCGCGGGCGGCAACACCAACGTAGGCGCCATCGCGTTCGAGGCCGGGGGCGATCAGATGATGCTCGAGCCGGCACGCGCCGTCGCCCGCATTCTCTCCGCGCGTGGCCAGCCGGTGTACGAGTACCGCTTCTCCTACGTCGCCGAGTCGCAGCGCAAGACACTCCCGGGCGCGCCGCACGCCTCGGAGATTCCATACGTATTCGACACGGTCGCGGCCCACCTGGGGAAGGACGTGACGGCGGCCGACGAGGCCGCGGCGCGCGCGATGCATCGCTACTGGGTGGCCTTTGCGCGCACCGGCAAGCCCGAGCCGCGGGGTGAGCCGGCCTGGCCGGCGTATCAAACGGCGAGCGACGAGCTCATGAATTTCACCGAGCACGGGCCGGTCGCCGAGCCCGACCCCGCCAAGGCGCGCCTCGACCTAGCGGAGCGGGCGAACGATCGGAAAGC
>JASHSR010000125.1 GCA_030038645.1 Gammaproteobacteria bacterium | reverse complement strand
GCCACGGCGCCGGTGCTTTGGTAATTTTGCCGCATCTTCTCACGGAATGCCTGGATGCGCTGTACGGCTCGTTGGTGGATGCGGCGTACGGTCCTAATGCCGGTGCGCAGATGGCGGACGCCAATCCCTACTGCGCGCTCGTCAGCCGTGAGTCCGTGCCCGCGGCGCGGAGCCGGTCTCAGACACCGGCGCTCGCTCAGCCGCTCCACTGCGCCCGCGCCGATCCGAGCGCCGTTGCCGGAAGCGTCCAGTGCATCGGGATGTGCTCGATGACGACGGGAGGCTTCAGCCGCCGCGCCTCGCCCCAGGAAGTCGCCTCGACTGCCACGGAGAGATCCTCGGCGGATTCCGCTGAGAGGCCGGGCTGCTCGTGTCCTTCCCCAAGGTCGAGAAGGAGCTTTGCGGTTCGCGCGAGCGACAGCCGCGCCTGAAGCCCGCGGCCGCTCGCGCGGCGCCTCGCCACACCTCGAATCGCCGCGGCCGCGGCGAGATAGCCGGTGGCGTGGTCGAGCGCCTGAACCGGCAGGGGCACGGGCCGGTCGGCCTGCTTCCATGCCATGCCCGCGCTCGCAATGCCCGTGCTCATCTGCACCAGGCTGTCGAACCCGCGTCGCAGTGCCCAAGGTCCCGACCAGCCGTACGCGTCCAGGCTGACATCGATCAGGCCGGGCGATAAGGCGTGCCGGCGCGCGGCATCGTACCCGAGCCGATCCAGTGCGGCGGGGCGATAGCCGTGGATCAGCACGTCGGCCTTCGCGAGCAGGGACTCGAGCGCGGCACGCCCCTCCCGGCTCTTCAGATCCACGCTCGCGCAGCGCTTGCCGACCGTCACCTCCGGAACGACGCCGGGCTCGTCCCAGTCGGGTGGATCGATTCGCAGGACCTCCGCACCGTAGCCCGCCAGGAAGCGAGTCGCGATCGGTCCGGCGAGCACTCGGGTCAGATCGAGGACCCGAAGTCCTGCGAGCGGCCGCGACGGCGATGCGCTCCACGCGGAACTCGGCGCGGGATCGCTGCTCACGGTGATCCGCACGAGCGGCTCGCTGCACACGGCGTGTCCCTGAGGATGCGAGATCCACTCGGCTGCCGAGCGCATCTCCGCCGCGCAGCCTCCGGCCTCGACCACTGCGGCTTCCAGCTTCCCCTTCGTCCATTCCGCCACGCGCCGCGCCACGGCCGCCTCATCGCCCCGGCAGGCGAGCACGCGCTCGGCGGCGGCGCGATGCCGGGGTGCGTTGGCGTGCAGCCTGATCCAGCCGTCCTTCGCGAGATAATCTCCGGTGATCGGGTCTCGGGATGGCGGCAAGGCCCAGCCCACGGGTCTGATCGACCATCCGAACCACATCGATGCGAGGCGGCGATCCACGGTGACGGCGGGGGCTCGGCCCCCATGAGCTTGCGCCAGCTCGGCGACCGTGAGCGCGGCCACCGCGATGGCGGCGCTCGCCAGATCCGTCACGGCAAACGTTGAAGGCAATCCGCCCGCGCCGACGAAGCGCAAGCGCGGGCGAGCGCAGGCGGCTGGATCGCCGCCCATTTCAATCCAGGCCGACTCCGTGATCGAGCGGGCCAGCGCGTGAGCGGGTCGGCGCTCGCGTTTATTCGGCATCGGTCGCCTCGGGAGCGCTCGCTCGTCCCTTCAGGTATTCCGCGCTCCGCGCCGTCCTCGCCCCATGAGGCCGAGCACGGCCGGCATGGCGAGCAGCACGAGCGGCAGCTGGACGATCATGCCGGAGATGATGGCGATCGCGAGCGGTTGCAGCATCTGATCGCCCGACCCGCTGATCGCCGCGCCGAGCGGAAGCAGCGCGAGGATCATGGCGAGCGTGCTCATCGTGATGGGCCGCAGCCGATTGAGCGCCGCGCGACGGAGCGCAACGTCCCGCTCGAGCGTCGCCGCGAGCGACCGGTACTCGGAGGCGAAGAATATCGCCATCTCCGTCGCGATGCCGACGATCATCACCATCCCCATCATCGCGGTGATGTTGAACTCGGTGCCGGTGATCCATAGTCCGATGAACACCGCCCCGCTCGAGAGCAGAGCGCTGCAGAGAATGACGGCGGCGAGCCGGATCTCATTGTAAAGGAACAGCAGCAGGATGAGCTCGGCGACGGCCGCCGCCAAGAAGACCTTGACCATGCCGGCGAAGGCGATTTGCTGCTGCTCGTATTCTCCGCCGACGGAGTAGTCGATGCCCGGTGGAAGCGTCCCGGGCCGATCGAGCAGCCGCTTCACGGCGGCGAGCGTCGTGCCGAGGTCGTGCCCACCTTCGATCTCGGCCGTCACGTCGACGACCTGCGCGAGGTTGTCTCGCGTGATCTCGGGCTGGCCGCTCACGTAGTCGATCCGTGCGACGGCCCGCAGCGGAAAGAGCCGCCCCGAGGGCGAGCGGACGAGCAGCTCGCCGAGATCGTCGCGATAAATCGCGCGGGCGGCGGGATCGAGCCGGAGCCTCACGCCCACATCTTCCACCGCGCCCACGTAGCGGGTCACGACGGCCCCGTAGAGGTAGCGCTCGATCTGATCTTGCACGTCCTTGACGGTGGCGCCCTGCGCGGCCGCCGCGGCCGGGTCGACGTGCACTTCCAAAGCGTCTCCGGCCGGGATCACCCCGCTGTCTACGGAATCCGGCACGATCCCCGGCGCCTTCGCGACCGCGGCCGCGACCGCGCGCGCCGCCGGAACGAGCGCGTCGGGATCCTTCGCGCTCAGCTGGATCACGACGGGCTGCGGCCGGCCGACCATGTCGCCGATCATGTCGTCGAGGAGCTGATGCGGATCGAAGGTGATGCCCGGGACTTGGCTCGCGATCCGGTCGGCGATCCGGTCCATCACCGTCCACAGATCGGGACGGCGCGAGGCCGCGATCAGGCGAATGAAGAAGTCCCCCTGATACGCCTCCTTCAGATCGCCGCCGAGTCCGGCGCCCGTGCGGCGGGAATACGTGTAGACGGCCGGATCGGCGTGCAGTATGTCCTCCACCTGCTCGAGCTCGCGATTGGATTCGGTGAGCGAGGTGCCCGGAGCGGTTTGGTAATCGAGCACGAATCCGCCCTCGTCCATTCTCGGCAGAAAGCCGGTTCCGACGTGCCGATAGGCGGTGAGACCCGCGGCGATCAGCGCGAGGACGCTCGCCGCGATCAGCCAAGGCCGCGTGAAAGTCCCGCTCAGCACGCGGCCATGCCAGCGCGCGAGCCGGCTGCCGCGCGCCTGCGCCGGATCGCGCCATAGCCCGAAATCGACGGACGCGCGCACCAGCAACGGCACGATGAGCGCCGCGAGGATGAACGACACGATCAGCGCGGACGCCATCGTCAGCGAGAGGAATTTGAAGAAGGCGCCGGTGATGCCGGAGAGGAACGCAAGCGGCATGAAGACGATGAGGGTCGCGAGGCTCGAGCCCAGTAGGGG
>JASHSR010000124.1 GCA_030038645.1 Gammaproteobacteria bacterium | reverse complement strand
CGACCTTCAGATCCATCGAGGTGAGCCGGCCGGTCACCGGCGCGCGCACCGTGAGGTTGTCGAGCTTGCTGTGGGTGATCGCGAGGTCCTGCCTCAACTTCTCGATCTGGCTCTCGATCTCCGGCAGCTGGCGTACGCGCAATTCCTCCTGCCGCTCATTGCTCTGCTCCTGCAGCGGGCGCAGCTTCAGGTCGTAGTTGAGCTCGTCGTGCACGGAGTCCAGGTCTTCGGCGGGCTCGAGCGACCGCGTGAGCGCCTTGCGCCGGGCGTAGGAGCGCTGCAGCCGGATGATGTTGTAGTCGATCGTCGCGAGCGCCTTCTGGTTCGCTACCCGGTTCTGCTCGAGCTGCGTCTGATAGGACTGCAGCTCCGTGATGGACTCGATCAGACGCGCCTCGCGGTCGAGTACGTCGAGCTCGAGCTCCGTGTTGCTGAGCTCGACGAGCGGCTGACCCTTCGTCACCATGTCGCCCGCTTGAGCGAGAATGCGCTCCACGCGGCCGCCCTCCATGGCGTCGAGGTAGACCGTGTCGAGCGCCTGGACCGTCGCTTGGAGGGGAACGAAGTCGTGGAAGGCTCCCCGCGTGACCGTCGCGATCGTGACGTTGGCGATCGGCATGCGGACGCTGCGCTCGGCCGTTCCAAAGAGCAGAGTCATCGTCGTGATCCCGAGAGTCACGACGGCCGCACCGGCGACGAGCTGGATCACGTGGCGCTTGCGCCACCACGGCAGCGAGATCGGCCGATCCATCGCGAAGCTCATTGCGGTCGCCTGCGCCTCATCGAGCGCAGTGTAAGTCAGCGAGCCGCGCGCAAGAACACAATATCAATCAGTAAGATACGCGCGCTCGCGGCGCCGCGGCGCCTGACGGTTGTTCGGAATCGGACACCGGCGGGCCTGGCGCGCCGGGTGCCGCGCATCGAGCCAATGCGGCCCGAGGCGCTGGGTGCGGCGGTCTTGCCGCGGCGGGCCGTGCCGCAGCCGGACCGTGGTGGGTCGCGACCCCGCGTGGTTGTCACACGCTCGCAGCGGGTCGTACGCTCGCGGAATGGATGGCATCGCAGTTCTGGTCGTGGAGGACGATGCGGATGTTCGCCGCTCGGCGCGCGTCGCGCTCGCACCACACGCGGAGCGCGTGGAGGAACTCGAGTCGGCGGCGGAGCTGGAGAGCGTCCTCGCTTCCGGCGCCTTCCATGTCGTGCTGCTGGATATGAATTTCGTGGCCGGCGAGCGCAGCGGCGCCGCGGGCCTCGACGCGCTGGCGCGCATTCGGACCTTCGATCCGACGATCGCCGTCGTGTTGATGACCGCCTACGGCGGCGTCGCGCTCGCCGTGGACTCGCTCAAGCGCGGCGCGGCAGACTTCGTTCTGAAGCCCTGGCGCAACGATAAGCTGGTCGCGGCGATCTCGGCCGCAGCGGAGATCACTCGCTCGCGGCGCGCGGCCGAGACGTTGCAGCTCGCGGCGCTCGAGCGAAGCGCCATCGAGCGCGCGCTGGCGCGCTTCCAGGGGAACATCTCCTCGGCGGCCACGGCGCTCGGCTTGAGCCGCGCGGCGCTCTATCGCCGAATGGCCAAGCATGGACTCTAGTCTCGCCGGCGCGAATCGCCTCACGCTCGCGGTAGTGTGGCGGGCGCTCCTCATCGGCGCGCTCGCGTTCCTCGTGCTCTACCTTCTCGCGCGCACGCACCTTTACGCGACCGCGCTCGTCGTGCTCGTCGTGGCAGGCTTCCTCGCGGCGGATCTGGCTCAGGTCGTCGGCAGAATCGTGAGGAGCGCGGAGCGCGATTTGGAGCGGCTCGTGGCCGCCGTCAGCGATGCGCCGGCCGGGAAGGGCGCGAGCCCGCACGCGCAACACCCGTCTCGCCCTTCCGACCAGGCCGCGGCTTTTCTCAGCGCGGCGCGCATGGAAAGGCAGGTGCAGCTCGAGTACCTCCACACGTTGCTCGATACGGTCGCAGCGGCATTGATCGTCGTGGAGCCGGACGGGCGCGTGACGTTCGCGAACCGCGTGGCGCGCGCTCTGAGCGCAGGACCCGTCCAGCGGCTCGAGGATGTGCCGGCGGTCGGAGACTTTGCCGCCCGCGCACTCCTTGCTCTGCGTCCCGGAGCCCGGGAGATCGTCTCGATGGCCGATGGCGAGCGGATGTTCGCCTCGGTCGCGCACTTCACGATTCCCGGACGCGAGCCGCGGCGGCTCATCGCCCTGCAGCGCATCGCCGGCGATCTCGATGCCGTGGAGCTCAAAGCCTGGCAGGACATGGCGCACGTGCTCGCCCACGAGATGATGAACTCGCTCACGCCGATCGCGTCCCTCTCCGAGAGCCTGGAAGTGCTGCTCAAGGCGCACGAGCGCGCAGGGGCCGCGGGCGTAGCGCGCGCCAACGAGGAGGTCGTGACGGCACTCGAGGCGATCAAACGGCGGAGTCTCGGCCTCATGGACTTCGTCGAGCGCTATCGGGCGGTCGCGGAGCTTCCGAGGCCCAAGTCGCAACGGGTGCCGATGCAGAAGCTAGTGCGCGCCGTGGGCCGCCTCATGGGTGCAAAGCTCGATCAGAGCCAGGTCGACTATCGGATCGTCGTGGAGCCCGAGGATCTGTGCGCCGACGCCGATCCGCAGCTCCTCGAGCAGGCGCTCATCAACCTGCTGCGCAACGCGGCGGATGCGGTGGCGGGCGTCGAGCAGCCTCGCATCGAGGTGTCTTGCCGTGTCCGTGACGAGCAGGTGGCGATCGAGGTCTCGGACAACGGCGTCGGCGTGCCGGAGGATCAGCGCGATCAGATCTTCGTGCCTTTCTTCACGACAAAGGCCGGCGGCTCGGGCATCGGATTGAATCTCGCGCGTCAGATCGCGCTGAGTCACGGCGGACGGCTCGAGCTGCGCGCGAATCCCCTGCGGGGATGCGTGTTCACGCTGCTGCTGCCCGCCGCGCGAGCGCCGAGCGAGGCCATGAGATCCGCCGCCGTGGCGGTGTCCGCAGGACCGGAGGGCAATCGAGCGGCGGCGGGGAACCTTTGACCTCCGTGCCGGAAGCGCGGCCTTGAATCCGGACTTTCAAGCGGTCTCGCGACGCCGCTTGCCAAGGGCGGAGATCCGATATATCGTAAGACATGTTTTACGATAGCCACTTCTCTGATCGGCACCCCTTCTGGATCTACGGGATGGGGAGGCATCACGGCGGCCGGGGCTTCGGGCATTTTGCGGCCGGGTTCATGGGTGGGTTTGGACGAGGCGGCATGCGCTTCCGCACCGGGCGCAAGCTCGCGGCGGCGGACCTGCAGCTCGTGATCCTCGCGCTCCTCGCGGATCGGCCGAGCCACGGCTACGAGCTCATCAAGGCGGTGGAGGAGCGCTCCGGCGGCTTCTACAGTCCGAGCCCGGGGGTCATCTATCCGGCGCTCACGTACCTCGAGGAGATCGGTCACGTGACCGTGGAGCCCGAGGGCACGAAGAAGCTCTACCACATCACGGACGCGGGCCGCGAGCACCTCGCACAGAATCGCGAGACGGTCGACGCCATGCTCGCCGAGCTGGAGCACATCGGCCGCAAGATGGAGCATGTCCGTCGAGTCTTCGCCGAAGAGCAGGCGGCGGCTGGCGAGGACGCAGGCGGCGGGCATGCGAGCCGTGAGCACGCAGGCGTCGGCCATGGAGGCAGCGAGCGTGCGGACGGTGAGCGTGCAGGCCGAGACGATGTGGACGGCGACGATGTTGGCGGCGAGGACGCTGGTGGCCCCGGCGCAGGCGCCGATCGCTTCGATCCCCGCCTGCTTCGAGAGCTGCGCTTTGCGCGTCGTGCGCTCAAGATGGCGCTGCTTCAGAAGCGCCATTGGTCGCGCGACGAAGTGAAGCGCATTGCGGAGATCCTGAAGCGCGCCGCCGAAGAGATTCGCGGTAAGTGACCCGAGATTCCCGACACGTGAGCCGAGACCCGCGGTAAGTGAGCCGAGATTCCCGGCACGCGAGCCGAGACCCGCGGCAACGAGCCGAGTTCCTCGGCGGGCGACGCAAGCCCACCATCCAGGAGGCCATTCGAGTATGTCCCAGCACACAGGTCCGATCCTCGATCGCCGCGTGAACGAAGTCATCGCCCGGATGCAGGCCGCGCGAAACTATCCGGCGAACGGCGGCCCGCGGCGCAATCCCGGAAGCCGCGATCCCAATTTGTACGCGGAATACGGCTTCTCCATCTATCCCGAGCAGGGCGACCTCATCTATCTGCTTTGCCGGGCGCAGCGCGCCACACGGGTTGCCGAGTTCGCCACCTCGCTCGGCTTCTCGACGCTGTATTTCGCCGCGGCGGTTCGGGACAATGGTGGGGGTATCGTCATCGGCTCCGAGCTCGTGCCGCAGAAGGTTCAGGCCGCGCGGCGCAATCTCGCGGACGCGGGGCTCGCGGATTACGTCGATATCCGGCAGGGCGACGCCCGCGAGACGCTGCGCGATCTCGGCGGCCCTGTCGACTTCGTGCTGATCGATGGCTGGCCGGGCGATGACGGGCCCTCACTAGCGCTTCAGGTGATGAGAATCGTCGCGCCACAGGTTCGCGCCGGCGGCCTCATCATGAACGACAACGCGGAGGACGACTACCTCGAATACATCCGCGACCCGGCCAACGGGTTTCGCTCGCTGTCGCTGCCGTTGAAGGGCGGGACTGAGCTGTCCGTGAAGGTGGCTTGAGCGCTTGACCGCATGACCGGCCCGCGGC
>JASHSR010000123.1 GCA_030038645.1 Gammaproteobacteria bacterium | reverse complement strand
CTCGCGCTGCATCCGGCCTTCGTCAACGTTCAAACGTCGTGGGTCAAGATGAATCCCCAGGGCGCCGCCCTCTGCCTGCAGGCGGGCGCCAACGACCTCGGCGGCACGCTGATGAACGAGTCGATCACCCGCGCAGCGGGCGGCGTCAACGGCCAGGAGATGACGGGCGAGGATCTGCAGCGCATCGCGAGCGCCGCCGGCCGGCCGCTCGTTCAGCGCACGACGCTCTACGCGACGCCGCCCGTCAGCCGAGCTGGCGCGTCACATCGTTGAAGATCGCAACCCCGAGCAGCAGCACGAGCAGCGCGAGCCCCAGCTGCTGGCCGAAGGCGAGCGTGCGCTCCGAGAGCGGACTGCCCTTCACCCACTCGGCGGTCTGAAAGACGATCTGGCCGCCGTCGAGGAGAGGGATGGGCAGGAGATTGAAGAACGCGAGAATGAGCGAGATGTACACGAGGAAGCGCACGAAGGAGGCGACGCCGGCTTCGGCCGACTCCCCGGCGTACTCGGCGATGCCGATCGGGCCATTCAGGGTCTTGAGCGACACCTGACCGAGCACCATGCGCCAGACCAGCTGGCCCTCCTGCGCGGTGATCTCCCAGGCCTCGCTCGCCGCCGCCGCGAGCGCCGCGGGCGGCGAGAGGCTCCTGTGGACCACCATGCCGGGCGGGTACTGCGCGGGAGTCGAGAGGACACCGATGTGCTTCTGCCCGCCGGGCGTCGCGCTCGCGGCGGTGACGCGCACCGTATGCTCGACCCCGCCGCGGCTGTACCGCATGCCGATCGTCGGGCTCGAGGTACTAGAGATATCGCGGGCGACGTCCGTGAAGTCGCTCACCGGCTTGCCGTCCACGGCGAGGATTCGGTCGCCCGGGCGCAGCCCCGCCCGGGCCGCGGGGCCGCCCTGCTCCACCTCGCCGATCACCGGCGGAATGATCGGCTCGGCGAACTGAAAGCCGATCACGCCGAGCGGATCGGACAGGTCGCTCAAGTGCTTGCGCTCGGCGGGATCGCTGACCGTCAACGTGACCGTACGCGAGGCGCCCTGCGGATTCTCGACGGAGAGCGCGGCGCTGCCGCGCGAGAGAATGGAATCGAGCAGGCCGAATACCACATCGCCCTGGTTCGAGACGGAGCGGCCGTTGACGGCCGTGATGTCATCGCCGCTGTGCAGTCCGGCGCGCGCGGCGGCCGAGGAGAGGGTCACGTCTCCGACGATCGGCTTGTAATCCGTCGCACCGTTCACCCACAGCATGCCCCAGAGCACGAGAATCGCGAACGCCACGTTCGCGCCCGGCCCGGCGAGCAGCACCACGATGCGCTGCCACGGGGGGCGGCGCGTGAACGAGCGGGGCAGATCCGCCGCGGCGACGGGGCCCTCGCGCTCATCGAGCATCTTCACGTAGCCGCCCATCGGAATGGGCGCGAGGACGATCTCCGTGCGGTCCGCCCCGACGGTCTTGCGCAGCAACGGCTTGCCGAAGCCGACCGAGAATCTGAGCACTTTGAATCCGAGCCGCTGGGCGACCCAGAAGTGGCCGAACTCGTGCACGATCACCAGAAAGCCGATGGCGATGATGTACCACAGCGCGTACCACAACAGCATCATGCGCGGAGAGCTCCGTATCCTGTTGCGCTTATCATATCGTGTCCGGCTGGCGCGCGGCCGGTGATAATCCGGTCATTTCGCTCGGTTTTGCCTCCGCGGCCGCGCGCAGCGTGACAGCCGTGAGCGCGGCGGCGGCACAGGCCTCGAGCAGGCGCGGCAGCACCTCGAGGATGACCGGCGAGCCGTCCGCCGTGCGGGCCGCGCGCCCGTCGTGCAGCAGCAGGATGTCTCCCGCCCGAAGGCCGCGGCTGAGCTTCGTGAAGACGGAGCCCGCGTCGCGGCGCACGGTGTCGAACCCCCGCCGGGTCCAGCTCGCGAGGCGCAAGCCGAGCCGCGAGAGGATCGGCTCGAGCAGCGGATTGCGCAGCCCGGCCGGCGCGCGGAAGAAGATCGGCCGCGCGCCGCTCACCGCGGCGATCGTCTCCTGCGCCTCGAGGACCTCGCGCGCGATGCGGCGCGGCCCGAGCAGTGAGAAGTGATTCGGGTGCCGCTGGCTGTGGTTCTCGATCGCGTGGCCCCGCCTGAAGATCTCGCGCGCGAGATCCGGATACCGCGCGACACGCTCGCCGATGCAGAAGAACGTCGCCTTGGCGCCGTACTCATCGAGGCGTGCGAGCACTCGCGGCGTGATCGACGGCTCAGGTCCATCGTCGATGGTGAGGGCGATGAGGCCGGCGGCGGCGGCGGCCGCCGGCAGCCGAGTCCAGTTGGGACCCAGCCAGGCGCTGCGGGGCAAGAGCCCGCAGGTGGCGAGGAGCAGGTGATCGGCGGCGATCGCGCCAAGCGCCCACGGCCACGCGCCGGGAACCGCGAGCGACCCCGCCGCGCCCACGTGCAGGAGCGCCGAGGTCTTGAGGAGCGGCGACGGCAACAGCCGCTTAAGTGAAGCGGAACGGGGCATGAGGTGTGCCGCGAGAGCGTCGAGATCATAATGCATGGGCGCGCGGCGCGGGGAGCCTCAAGCATGTCTCGTGAGCAGCCTCGAACGCTTCAGGATCAGGTCTGCGTCGTGACCGGCGCGACGGGTGGTATCGGCGAGACGACGGCGCGTGGGCTCGCGGCGCTCGGCGCGACGGTGATCGCTCACGGGCGCGATGTCGAGAAGGGCCGGCTGGCGGTCGACCGCATCGTCCAGGCGACCGGCAACGCGGGCGTGCGCTTCGTGCAGGCCGACCTCTCGGCTCTCGCGCAGGTGCGGCGGCTCGCGGAGGAGCTCGACCGGAGCCTGCCGCGGCTCGATGTGCTCGTCCTCAACGCAGGCACCGCGTGCGCGCACCGCACGGTCACCGCCGACGGCTACGAGACGACGTTCGCGGTCAATCATCTCGCGCCCTTTCTGCTCACTCAGCTGCTGCGGGCGAAGCTCGAGCGGTCGAGCGCCGCCCGGATCGTCGTCGTCTCATCGGAGGCGCACCGCGGCACTCGCCTCGACTTCGCCGATCTGATGCTCGAGAAGCACTACGGCCTGATGCGAGCGTACGGCCGCTCGAAGCTCGCCAATCTCCTGTTCACGCGCGCACTCGCCCGGCGCCTCGCGGGAACCGCGCAGACCTGCAACGCGCTGCATCCCGGCGTCGTGAGGACGGGAATATTCCGCGACGCGCCGGCGTTGCTGCGCGGCATTCTCTCGACGATCGCCCGACCGCTGCTGCTCTCCCCGGAGCAAGGCGCGCGAACGAGTCTGTATCTCTCAACCTCACGCGATGTCGCCGGCCAATCAGGCGGGTACTACATCCGCTGCAAGCCGGCGCAGCCGTCGGCCGCCGCGCTCGATGAGGTGGCGGCCGAGCGCCTGTGGGAGGTCAGCGCGAAGCTCGTGGGCGAGCCTACAAGCTGATGATTCTGGTAGTATAATTAACTTTATATATTTTTTATAAACTATTGTAAATAAATAATTTTATTT
>JASHSR010000014.1 GCA_030038645.1 Gammaproteobacteria bacterium | reverse complement strand
CCGAGCGCGCGCAGCAGCAGCTGCAGGGCCGGGTAGATCACGATGTCGGCGGCCGAGAAGCTCTCGCCGACGACCCAGTCCGACCTCGCGAGCCGGGCCTCGATGGAGCGCGCCTCGCTCGCGACCACGTGCATGGCGCTTGCGAGCTCATCGGCGCTGATCCGCGGCTGCGGCGCGAAGATCGCCTGCACGAGCTTGGTCAGATGCGGCTCCGTGTAGGCCTCGTACTCGCAGATCACCCGCATGATCACGCCGGCCTCCTCCGGCGTGCGGCCGAAGATCGGCGGCTCGGGGTATTTGAGGTCGAGGTAGTAGAGCACCGCGAGCGACTCGAACACGACGTAGTCGCCGTCCTTCAGGATCGGGACGCGCCCACGGAAGTTGAGCGCCAATATTTTGGGAGACTGGTGCTCCTGCTTGGAGAACTGCAGCAGGTGGCTCGTGTACGCGAGGCGCTTGTACTCGAGCGCGAGGAGCACCCGCCAGCAATACGGACTGCCGCTGCCCCAGTAAACCTCGATCGCCATATACTTTCGTTCGATTCCGGCCGCTCTCGCGATTGTAGGACATCGCATGACCGCTCGCGCTTATACGACGCTGATCGAGCCCATCGAGCTTGCCGCGCTCATCCGCCCGCGAGCAGACCGGCCGGGCGGCGACGACTCGCAGGACAACCGGTCCGACGACGACCGCGCGGGCGCCGGCGTCGCGATCATCGACTGCCGCCACGATCTCGCTCGGCCGGAGTGGGGCGCCGGGGCGTACGCGGAGAGCCACATTCCGGGCGCCGAGTTCGCGCATCTCGATCGCGACCTGTCGGGTCCGGTGACGGCGGCGAGCGGGCGGCACCCGCTGCCCGCCCCGGACCGGCTCGCGGCCACCTTCGGCCGGTGGGGAATCGACCGCGAGACGCAGGTCGTCGCTTACGACCAGGCGAGCGGCGCTCTCGCGGCGCGGCTGTGGTGGCTGCTGCGCTTCCTCGGGCACTCGCGGGCGGCCGTGCTGAACGGCGGCCTCGCGGCATGGCGGTCGGCGGGCCTGCCGGTGACGGCCTCGACGACGCCGCGGGCGACTCGCCGCTTCCAGGGCGAGCCGCAGCTCGCGCAGGTGGCGTCGACCGCTGAGGTGGCCCGGGGCCTCGAGCGCGGCGGTATCGTGCTGATCGACGCTCGCGCGGCCGACCGGTTTGCCGGGAGCAACGAGACGCTCGATCCGGTCGCCGGCCACGTGCCAGGCGCCCGCAATCATCCCTTCACGCGCAATCTCGACTCCGAGGGGCGCTTCCTCGCGCCCGCGGAGCTCGCGCGGCTGTGGCGCGCGACGCTCGCCGGCGCGGCGCCGGAGCGAGTGGTCTCGATGTGCGGCTCCGGAGTCACGGCGTGCCACAACCTGCTCGCGCTGGAGCTCGCCGGGCTCGCGGGCGCCCGCCTGTACGCAGGCTCGTGGAGCGAGTGGATTCGCGACCCGGCGCGGCCGGTGTGCCGAACGCAGTGCGTGTAGGTGCGATGATCGTTTTTTGCTATCTTCCGCCGCAATGACATTCGCGGCGTGGCTGGGCACCGAGCGGGGCACCAGCCACGCGCGTTTTGGAGCTCACCGAGACGTGGCCGCCGACCCGAACAGCGCCTTGAACGGCGTGAACCGCAAATTCAATCCCGCGCAGCCCTGGAGCGTCGAGGATTCCCTCGAGCTCTACCAGGCGGGCGCCTGGGGGAAGGGCTACTTCTCCATCAACCCGGCGGGCCACCTCGTCGTTCGGCCGGACACCCAGCCAGGGCGGGAGATCGACCTGTTCGAGGTGGTCGAGGGGCTCAAGGCCCGCGATCTCACGGCGCCCGTCGTCGTGCGGTTCTCCGACATCCTCGCGCACCGGCTGAGGTCGCTGCACGCCGCCTTCGCCCAGGCGATCGCCGAAAACGACTACCGCAACGGCTACTCCGCCGTGTTCCCCATCAAGGTCAATCAGCAGCGACTCGTGGTGGAGGAGGTCTATCGCTACGGCAAGGAGTTCGGCTTCGGGCTCGAGGTGGGCTCCAAGCCCGAGCTGCTCGCGGTGATGGCGATGACCGAGAACGCGCCGGATCGGCTCATCGTCTGCAACGGCTTCAAGGACGACAGCTACATCGAGGCCGTGACGCTCGCGACGAAGCTCGGCCGTACCATCATCCCGGTGGTCGAGAACTACGACGAGCTCGGCCTCATTCTCAAACATGCCGATGCGTACGGCGTGCGGCCGAGGATCGGCGTGCGCGTGAAGCTCTTCAGCGAGGGGTCGGGGCGCTGGCGCGAGTCCGCCGGGGAGAAGTCGAAGTTCGGCCTCTTCATCACCGAGATCCTCGAGCTGTTCAACGTGCTGAAGGCGCGCGACATGCTCGACTGCCTGCAGCTCGTGCATTGCCATCCGGGCAGCCAGCTGCAGGACATCCGCCGCGTCAAGGACGCGGTCAACGAGCTCGCGCACGTCTACGCGGAGCTCAAGCTGATGGGCGCGGGCCTGCAGTACATCGATGTGGGCGGCGGGCTCGGCGTGGACTACGACGGCACGGGGACGAACTTCTCCTCCTCGATGAACTACACGCTGAACGAGTATGCGAGCGATGTGGTCTACCGCGTCGCGAGCGTCTGCAACGCGCGCGACATTCCGCATCCGATGATCGTGAGCGAGTCGGGCCGGGCGATCGCCGCCTACCACAGCGTGCTCATCTTCAACGCGCTCGGCTCCTCGGCGCTCGATAAGTTCCGGGTGACGGGGCGCGCCGCGGAGGACTACGCGGGTGAGGACGAGCTGCCGCAGCCGGTGCAGGACCTGTTCGAGGCGTACCGCTCCGTGAGCGAGCGCCGCGTCGTCGAGTGCTATCACGATGCGCTCACCGCGCGCGAGCAGGCGTTGCAGATGTTCAATCTCGGCCTGCTGTCTCTCGAGTTCCGCGGCCTCGCCGAGCGGCTCTACTGGGCGACCTGCGCCAAGGTGCGGGACTGCTGCCGCAAGCTCGATCGGATCCCGGAGGAGCTCGAGAATCTCGAGTCGATTCTCTCGGACACCTATTTCTGCAACTTCTCGGTGTTCCAGTCGCTGCCCGACAGCTGGGCGATCGATCAGCTCTTTCCCATCATGCCGATCCACCGGCTCGACGAGCGGCCGACCCGCACCGGCGTGCTCGCGGACATCACCTGCGACTCGGACGGGAACATCGACCGGTTCGTGAGCCAGCGCGACGTGAAGCGCACGCTCGAGCTGCACGAGCTCGTGCCGGGTGAGGAGTACTACCTCGCGGCGTTCCTGGTCGGCGCCTACCAGGAGACGCTCGGGGACCTGCACAACCTCTTCGGCGATACGCACGTCGTCCACATCCGCCTGCTCGAGGAGGGCGGCTGGTGGATCGAGGAGATCGTCAAGGGCGACACGGCAAACAAGGTCCTCGAGTACATGGAGTACGACGTGGCCGAGCTCTATCCCGCGCTCTCGCGGGACTGCGAGCGGGCGATACGCGACGGGCGCATGACCGTGGCCGAGAGCCAGCTGCTCAAGCGGTTCTACGAGGGGGAGCTCAACGGCTACGCATATCTCGAGCCGGCTGGAGCTTGAGAGGACGGGCCGGTTGAGGCTGGCCGCGCACGCGGCGGGCGACCTCCGGGCGGGAAGAGCCGAGCGGCGGGCACTATCACCACAGGGAACCGGGGACCGGCCGGACGTCCGACGAGGTCGATACAGCGGGGCCAGACGTGCGGTGGCAGACGTGCCGCCCCCCCACGGACCCATAGGCCCACAGGCCTCGGACCGTGCGCTTGAATTGGCAGCGGTGCCAAGAGGCCCCCGTCGGGGAAAGTCTCTACCGTACGCTGTCAAATCAGCCC
>JASHSR010000122.1 GCA_030038645.1 Gammaproteobacteria bacterium | reverse complement strand
GGCAAGAGCTGCTGGATGCTCGCGGGGCGCATGCGCGTGCTCGCCTCGCCGCCGGCGGAGTTCGTGAACGTCTACACCGTCGAGGCTCCCGGGCGCGACGCGCTCGCCTCGAAGTGGTCGTCGGAGAACTCGACGCTCGGGAAGCTGCACGGCGTGTACACGATCGTCGGGCCGTGCATCCTCTCGCTCTACCGCTCCGAGCAGGGCGGCTATCACGGCACGGAGCACTTGCGCCAGATCGCGCCCGATCAATACGACGCCTCGGGTGTGCTGCTGATGGACGACCGCCGCCTGTCCTCGTGGCACGTGACGCTGACTCGGTGACGGGGCACCCGGGCCACCCGGGCCGAACGTGCCGCACGCGACCCCGGCCCGGCACGCTGGCGGGCTGCCCACGACGCCGAGACGCCGAGGGGCTACAGGACCAGGCCTTGCGTCGTCGGCAGGTAATGGTCGATCAGCAGCGCCGCGAAGAGCCACATCAGGTACGTGACGGAGAAGCGGAACACGCGCATCGGTAGATCCCGGCGCGCGGTGATCTTCAGGATGAGCGCGTAGTACAGGAACATCGCGTTCAGCACCAGGGCCGCGGCGAGGTAGATGAGCCCGCTCATGCGCGTGAGAAACGGCATGAGCGTCACGACGACGAGCAGGATGGTGTAGAGCAGCACGTGCAGGCGCGTGTACTCGACGCCATGCGTGACCGGCAGCATGGGAATGCCGGCCCGCGCGTACTCGTCGCGGCGCGCGATGGCGAGCGCCCAGAAATGCGGCGGCGTCCACACGAAGATGATGAGGCAGAGGAGCAGCGCGTTCGCGTCGACGTGCCCTGTCACCGCGCACCAACCGAGCACTGGGGGCGCCGCGCCCGCGGCGCCGCCGATGACGATGTTCTGGGACGTGGCGCGCTTCAGCCACACCGTGTAGACCACCGCGTAGCCGATGAGCGAGGCGAAAGTGAGCGCCGCGGTGAGGAGGTTCACGAGGAAGGCGAGGATCGCCATCGACACGAAGCCGAGCGCCGCGGCGAACGCGAGCGCCTCGCGCTCGGTCAGCTTGCCCCGCGGCAGCGGCCGGCCGCGCGTGCGCGCCATCTGGGCGTCGATGCGCCGGTCGAGGACGTGGTTCAGCGCCGCCGCGCTCGCCGAGGCGAGCGCGATGCCGATCGTGCCCCAGAGGAGCGCTCTCGCGGGCGGCAGCCCTGGGCTCGCGAGCAGGATCCCCACGATGGCGGTGAAGATGATGAGCGCGATCACCCGGGGCTTGGTGAGGGCGAAATAATGGCGCCACAGGGCCGCCGCGGGCGCGGCGACCCCGGCGCCCCCCGCGACCGGAAGCGACTCGTGCGGAGGCGGCACGTTCGCGCTCACGAGGGCACCGGCCTCGGCCTAAGGGCGTGGACGAGCGCGACGACCGCGAGCAGGGTAGCCGCGGCGCCGGCGTTGTGCGCCGTCGCGAGCCAGAGCGGAAATCCCCTCAGTACCATCGAGATCCCGATCGAGAGCTGGGCGGCGAGCGCGGCGAACACGGCGACGGCGGCGATCCGGCCCGCTGGGCGGTCTCGCTGGCGCAGCGCCGCGAGGCCGGCACCGACGAGCAGTAGCGTCGTGACCAGCGCGCCGATCCGGTGCGTATAGTGGATCGCGGCGCGTGCCGGGCCCGAGAGCACGCCGCCCTGGTAATCGATCCCGAGCGGCCGCCAGAACACGAAGGCGTCGTGAAAGTCCATGACCGGCCAGAGCGAGCCCTGGCAGGTCGGAAAGTCCGGACAGGCGATGGCGGCATAGTTGCTGCTCGTCCAGCCACCGAGCGCGATCTGGCAGCCGAGGACCACGAGCCCGAGGACGGCGAGCCTCAGCGCCCACACGGCGGCGCGCGACGGCGCTCCGGCCGCGGGCCACGCGAGGAAGGCGGCTCCCGATGCGCCGCGCGCGCGGGCCGGATCGGCGTCGCGCCGCCACAGCCACAGCCACCAGAGGAGCGCGAGCGTCGTCATGCCGCCGAGGAGGTGCAGCGTGACGATGCTCGGCTTGAGCTGCCATGTGACGGTCAGCATCCCGAGCAGTCCCTGCGCGACGACGATGCCGAGGAGCACGGCCGCGTAGCGCGCGCGCGCCGGGGATTCGCGGCGGGCCGCGATCGAGAGCGCCGCGATGACGACGATGAGGAACCCGAGAGTCGAGGCCACGTACCGATGGATCATCTCGTGCCAGGCCTTGGCGGCGTCGAACGGCGCGCCCGGCACACGGGCGCCCTCGGCGAGGCTCAGCTCCTCGCCGGCCGGCGAGACGTGGCCGTAGCAACCGGGCCAGTCCGGACAGCCGAGGCCGGCCGCCGTGAGACGCACGTACGCGCCCAGCACGACGACGCCGAAGGCGAGGACTACCGCCGCGAGCGTCAGATTGCGTACCCAGTCCGCGGCAGGCACGGCACGCCGTAGGAGAGCTTCAGCCAATTTGAGACAGTCTGAGCAGCCGCTGGAGGTCCTCGACGAGACCCATCGGGTCGCGTCTCGAATCGTAGCGCATCATGAGATTGCCGAGCGGATCGACGACGAAGACCGAGGCCTCGCGGCGCCCCGGCGGAAAGCTCGCGACGAGAGGTGCCGCCGCGCTGCCGCGCGCATCGAGCACGATCATGCCGGGGTATTCGCGCCCGAAGGACTCTCCCGGCGAGCCGCCCGTGAGCAGGAAGACGCGCTCGACGCGTGCGGAGTCGTGGCCGAGGTCGAGCTGGGCGTCGCGCATCAGGTAGAGCGCGAACCGGCAGACACGATCGCATTGGCCGCCACAGACGTACACGAGCGCCCAGCGCTTCGAGAAGACGTTCGGCGCCGGGCGACCGGTATCGAGCGCGGGCAGGCTCAGGGCAGGCAGGGGCCGCGCGGGCTCGATCAGCTCGCCGTGGTTCACATGGCCCTCAGGCCTCCACCCGCTCCAGTAGTACAGCACGAACGCTCCGGCGAGCGGCACGAGGAATAGAGCCGAGAGCGCGGCGACGGTCGTGAGATTGCGGCGCCGAGCCTCGACGCTCTCGCGCCGCGAGGGCAGGTCCTCCTCGGGAGCGGCGCTCACGCAACCCTCAGCGTGTCTGCCGGAGCGACCCGGGCGAGCGCGGCCGCCGCGCGCTCAGCACGACCCAGATGATGAAGGCCGTCGCCGCGAACATCCACCATTGGATGCCGTACGCCATGTTGCGCAGCGGTGCCATGCCGGGCGGCGTCCACTGCCGGACGTATCCGTCGGGCATCGCCGGATCGAGGAGCAGAATGCGCGGCTCGAGCCGGCGCCCGAGCGCGCGCTCGAGCTGACGCATGCTCGGAAAGGTCGTGACCTTGGGCCAGCCAGCGCCCGCCGAGGGCGCCCGCTTGCCGAAGGAAAGGCCCCCGGCGGGCAGATCGTCGAGCCGTCCCGTGAGCGTCGCCTTCGCGGGCATGTCGAGCCGCACGTCCGGCAGGCGGCTCTGGTACCCGGTGAACGGGACCCAGCCGCGATCGACGAGCAGCGTCCGCCCGTCGGTGAGCGTGAACGGCGTGAGGACCCGGTACCCGTCCTCGCCGTTGTGGATCTCGTTGTTGAGCAGAAACTGGTGCGCGCCCTCGAAGCTCCCGGTGACGCGCACATGCTGGAAGCGAGGGAACTGCATGACGTCGCGCGAGCCGAGCACGACGGCCGGGTCCGCGCCGCGCGCAAAAGCGGCCCACTCGGCCTCGCGCCGCACGCCCTTCTTCCACTGCCACAGCCCGAGGGCCACGAACAAGGCACAGCCCGCCGCGGCGAGGACGGTCATGCCCCACGACGGCGCGAACACGCGCGAGCCGACTGCAATGCGCACGATGGCCACGACCGCTAGGGGACCCTTCTATAATGGGTTTTCGTATGCAAACGCTGCTGCACCTCGTCATCCTGCTGATGCTGCTCGCGATCGTCGTGAGCCTCGGCACGGCGCTCTTCCACCTCGCGCGCGGCCCGCGCGACCCCGAGAGCTCGCGCAAGATGCTGAACGCGCTCGCGATCCGCGTCGGGCTCTCGCTCGGCTTGTTCGCCCTGATAATGATCGCGTGGTACTTCGGGCTCATCGCTCCGCACGGCGTCAAGCCGCGCTGAGCGGCTACAGCCAATAGACGAAGACGAACAGGCCGAGCCAGACCACGTCGACGAAGTGCCAGTACCACGACACGGCCTCGAAGGCGAAGTGGCGGGTGGGCGTGAAGTGGCCGCGCAGGACCCTCAGCCAGATGATGACGAGCATCGTCGCGCCGACGGTGACGTGCAGGCCATGGAAGCCCGTCAGCATGAAGAACGTCGAGCCGTAGATGCCCGTGGTGAGGCGCAGGCCGAGGTGCGTGTAGGCGTCCATGTACTCGTGGGCCTGGAGCCCGACGAACGCAAAGCCGAGGAGGAAGGTCAGCGCGAGGAACAGGACGAGCATGCCCCGCCTGCCCTGCCGCAGCGCGTGGTGCGCGATCGTCACCGTGAGTCCGCTCGTGAGCAGGCACAGCGTGTTCACGGCCGGCAGGCCGAACGCCGGCACGACGTTGAAGGAGCCCGAGATCCCGCCGACGTGCGCGGGGCCGTTGCTCGGCCAAGTCCCGTCGAAGGAAGGCCAGAGGATGAAGTGGGTGAAGAACTTCGTGCCTTCCCCGCCGAGCCAGGGCACGGCGAAGATGCGGGCGTAGAACAGCGCTCCGAAGAACGCC
>JASHSR010000013.1 GCA_030038645.1 Gammaproteobacteria bacterium | reverse complement strand
GGCGCGGACAGCGCGTAGATCGAGAAGATCGAGAGCAGCATCGTCGGCGGGTCCACCGCGACCAGCACGAAGAACAGCGGCACGATGAGCATGTAGGCGAACTTGATGCGCCGGTCCAGATCGAACTGCTTGAAGCTCGGATAGCTGAAGCGGCTCACCATGAGCGCGCCGGCCGCCGCCGTGATGCCGAACGCGGCGATGAGCCCCGTGAGCCCGGGCTCGCGCCACTCGCTCGAGAACCAGACGAAGGCGGCGACGATCGCTGCGCCGGAGGGGATCGGCAAGCCCTCGAAGTAGCGCTTGTCCGAGCTGGCGGCGCGGGCATTGAAGCGCGCGAGGCGCAGCGCGCCGGCAGCGGCGAAGAAGAAAGCCGCGAGCCAGCCGAAGCGACCCCACGCCCGACCGTACTCGGCGATGCGCACCACCCCCCACTGGTAGGAAAGGATGGCGGGCGCGAGCCCGAACGCCACCATGTCGGCGAGGCTGTCGTATTCCTTGCCGAAGGCGCTCTCCGTGTGCGTGAGGCGCGCGACGCGGCCGTCGAGCATGTCGAAGATCGCGGCGACGAACACCGCCTCTCCCGCGTGCGCGAAGTGCTTGTCGATCGCGGCGACGACCGCGTAGAACCCCGAGAAGAGGCACCCCGTCGTGAACAGATTGGGGAGCAGATAGATGCCCTTGGGGCGGGGCTTCTCGGCAGGCTCGTCGGTGTTCATCTCTTGGGTTAACACGGTCGTCGATCGGTGCTCGGGCGTGGCCGCCCGAAAGTCGAATGATACTGTAAGAGCGGTCGGAGCTGGTCGCGCCATCCGCTCGCGCGACACCGGCCGCGGCCCCGCGGCGGTCGGGGCGCCGATGCCGCCCGGGCGCACGGGGACTCGACAATAGTGACGCGGATCTCAGCGCCCGTCGCGAAATTGAAACACGATCGGCGGCGCAAGTCTTGCCGACGGCTTCGGCGGCGCTGCATCGCAGGACCATGTCCATATCGTCGCGCACTACCCACGGCTGCCTCTGGCTCGCGCTCGCCCTGCTCGCGGGGACGCTGCCGTGGCGCTGCGCTCTCGCCGACCAGCAGCGCGATCCGGGCTTGAAGGATGTCGTCGCGCGCGCGATCGCGCAGGCGCAATGCTTCACCGACCGCTTCGATTCGGCCGTCTGGTACCGGCTGATGGAGCCGCGCCTGCGGCGCAAGGTTCCCGACCAGCGCGAGCGCGTCGCCATCCTGCAGGACGTGTACTGCGAGGCGCATCGGCCGGGCGAGGCGCGTCTGCCGCCGGGGCTCGTCATGGCCCTCATCGACGTGGAAAGCGGCTTCAACCGCTGGGCCGTCTCCTCGACCGGCGCGGTGGGGCTCATGCAGGTCATGCCCTTCTGGCCCGAGCGGCTCGGCATGCACCGCTACGATCTCACCCACGTCAGCCCCAACGTGCGGATGGGCTGCGCGATCCTGCGCTACTATCTCAAACAGGAGCATCACGATTACGCGAAGGCGCTCGAGCACTACAACGGCAGCGTGGGCCGGCGCGACTATTCGGACGCCGTGCTCGAGCGTTGGGGCGATCGGTGGACCGGTGCCGACGACCTGGGTGGCACCCAGGCGGCTCAGCGGGTGAAGAAACCGCCCGGCGGCTGACCGCGCCCGGCCGCCGCTTCGGCCGCCTCGACGGCCGCCACCTCGACGGCGGTCACTTTGCTCGCCGAGGACCCGATCCACAGCCAGCCGACGAACGCCTCGACGGCCGCCGCCTCGCCCCAGGCGAGCACTTCCACACGGCCGTCGGGGAGGTTCTTGGCGTAGCCCGAGATACCGAGCTCGCGCGCGCGCGCCGCGGCCGCGCCGCGATAGTAGACGCCCTGCACCCGGCCGCTCACCCAGCAGATCTTGCCCGTCATGCTCGAGGGAGCTTAGCTTATCCAATGGCCGAGATTCTGGTCGTCTACTACTCGCGCAACGGCTCGACGGCGGAGCTCGCGCGTGAGGTGTGCCGCGGAATCGAGAGCATCGAGGGAGCCTCGGCGAAGCTGCGCACGGTGCCGCCTGTCGCGGCGGAGAGCGAGGGTCCGGTCCGGCCGGTGCCCCCGAGCGGACCGCCGTACGCCACCTACGACGACTTGCGCTCGGCGGACGGCTTGGTCCTCGGCAGCCCTACTCGTTTCGGAAACATGGCGGCCCCGCTCAAGCATTTCCTCGATGGCACATCGCCCCTGTGGTTGTCCGGAGCGCTCGCCGGCAAGCCTGCCGGGGTGTTCACCTCCACTCAATCGATGCACGGCGGACAGGAGACGACGCTGCTCTCCATGATGCTGCCGCTCTTTCATCACGGCATGATCCTCGTGGGCATTCCCTACACGGAGCCGGCGCTCAACGAGACGCGCTCGGGCGGCACGCCCTACGGAGCATCTCACGTCGCCGGATCCGACCGAGGCCGCCCGGTTCTCAGCGCGGAGGAGCAGTCCCTCGCGCAGTCGCTCGGGCGGCGTGTCGCTCGGCTCGCCTCACGCCTCGCTACGGCGTGAGAGCACGGAGCGGATGAACGGCACCGTGAGGCGCCGCCGGGCGACGAGCGCCGCCTCATCGAGCGTGTCGAGCAGGTCGTAGAGCGTGCGCATGTCGCGCGGAAAGCGCCGCTGCAGCCACCGTGCGGTGTCGTCCGGAAGCTCGAGCCCGCGTACGCGCGCCCGCAGCTGCAGCGCGTGCGTGAGCTCGCTCTCCTCGAGGCTTCGCAGCTGAAAGACGGCGCTCGCGGCCCAGCGCGAGCCGAGGTCCTTCAGAGCCCACTCGATGAGCGTCGGAGGCGCCTGCGCGGCGGCCACCACCCGTCCCTCGCGCTCTTCCATCTCACGGTGCAAGCCGAAGAGCGCGCGCTCCCACTCCGCGCTCCCGGCGACGGCGTCGAGATCGTCCAGGCACAGGCAGTCGAGCTCGGTCAGGCCCTCGAGCGCTCCGCTGCCGAGCGGCCCGAGCTCGCGCAGCGGAAGGTACCCCGCGCGCAGCCGCTCGCTCGCGAGCACGCACGTCGCCTGCAGCAGGTGCGTCTTGCCGACGCCGCTCGGCCCGCAGATCCACGCGGCCCCGGCGGCGGTGCCCTGCGCGAGCGACTTCAGGTGCTCGACGGCCTGCGCGTCGCGGCCCGCGAGGAAGCTCGCAAACACCGCGCGATCCGGAACCCGTATCCCGAGGGGCAGCTGGCGCATCAGGACGATCGGGCCGGCACGGCGAGCGCGCGGCGCGTGAATGCGAGCACGTAGTCGGCGCCCGAGAGCACGGTCGTGACGAGAGTGATCACGGCAAACGCGGCGAGCGCGCCGCGGCCCGCGAAGCCGAACTCCGCGTGCACCATCACGCAGAGCAGGTAGGCGAGCTGCACGGCGGTGTTGAGCTTGCTCAAGGGCGTCGGCCGGCCTTGCAGAGGCCCGAATCCCACGCGAAAGACGAGAGCGCCGAGCCCGATGAGCACGTCCCGCGCGACGGCGGTGGCGGTCAGCCAGCGCGGCACCAGGCCGAGCCACGTCGCGCTCACGAACACGAACACGAGCAGCAGCTTGTCCGCCGCCGGATCGAGGAGCTTGCCGAGCTCGGACGTCCAGCCGAACCGCTTGGCGAGATAGCCGTCGAGCCCGTCGGAGACGGCCGCCGCCGCAAAGAGCAGCATGGCCGCCTCGTAATCGGCGCTGCGCAGTGTCGCGATGATCGGCCAGATCAGCACGATCCGCGCGATGCAAATGAGATTGGGCAGGTGTCGCAGCATCACGGATGGAACTGGTATGTGAGCGGCGCCTCGCCCGTTCCCGCGCGCTGCAGGCGTCGCGAGTCGGCGAGCGCGCGCTCGATCGCCTGGGCCCCGCCGCGAATCAGCACGCTGAACGTCGCCGTGGCGCCGTCCGCCTGCACGAGCCCGGAGCGCCGCACTCCGGGCAAGTCGGCGAGCATGCGCTCGACGGCCGCGTAATCCGCGAGCGTCGAGACGCCGGTCACCTGCACCGCCGCGTCCTCCTCGACGAGCGGCAGCGAGCCGCCTTGCACTCTCGCGAGCGCGTCCGCGGCCCCGTTGATGCCGTCGTCGAGCGTTCCGTTCCAGCTCTCAGTCGAGAACCCGGTGAGGAGCGTCCACTGCCAGCTGCCGGCCGGCGCGGCGGGATCCGCGCGTCCGAGCAGCACCGCATCCCCGCCCAGGCGCTGCGCGTTCGTGAGCAGCGCATCGCCGCTCAGCGGATGGCCGTCCGCGTCCGTGACCGCCATCGGCACCAGCGTGACCGGGAGGCCCCGGCCTTCGGCGATCTCCTCGAGGCTCTGCAGCGCCGCATCGTCCGCGGCGCCCGTGGGCGGCGGACTCAGCACGACGATCGTGAACGGACGCTCGGCATCCCAAACGCTGCGTCCGGCCGCAACGATCTGCCGCTCGATCGACGGACCGTCGAACACGACCTGCACGGCGCCATCCCCGGTCGCGTGCGACGAGGTCACGTACCGCGCGGCGTCGGTCACGAGCGCGGCGAGCGCCGGATCGGTCGCCGCATCGCGCCGGCCGGTCGCGCGCACCAGGACCTCTCGCATGGCGTCCGGGTACACGGCGACCGGGTCGGTGCCACGCACGGTCACGTCGTAGACGCGCACGGGGCGCGCGCCGAAGGCAAGCGGGACCGCCGCGGCGCAGGCGAGCGCGCCGCAAACGGCCGCAAAGACGCGCACGAAGCGCTTGCTCCCCGAGAAAGGCTGGAACATGCGAGTATTGTACGGTGGCCGCGACCGCCCTGCCGATCGTGAAGAGACTCGCCATGCCGCTCCTGTGGACACTCGGCCTGTGCGGTGCAATGGCCGCGCTCGCAGGGGCGAGCGAGCCGAAGCCCTTCACGGCGATCTACGCGCTCGAGTGGCACGGCCTCACGGCCGGCAACTCCACCTTGACGCTCGAGGAGGTCGCGCCGGCGACGTACGAGTACCGCTCCATCAATCGCGCGCGCGGCCTGTTCCGGCTCGCCTTCCCCGATCCGATCAGCGAGACGAGCGTCTTCACCCTCGTGGACGGCCACGTGGAGCCGCTCTCCTACGGGGAAGATAACGGCCCCGGCAAGACCGACCAGAACGTCACGCTCCGGTTCGACTGGAAAGCGGAGCGGGTGCGCGGCACTCAGGACGGCAAGCCGGTCGATCAGCCGCTCGAGCCCGGGACGCAGGATCCGCTCTCGGTACAGATCGAGCTGATGCGCGACCTCGCGGCGGGCCGCAGCCCGGCGCGCTTCCTGCTCTTCGACAAAGACGAGGCCAAGCAGTATCACTACACGCGCGAGCGCGCCGAGACGCTCGTTACGGCGCTCGGCCGCCTCGATACGGTCGTCTACCGCAGCGATCGCCCGGGCTCGGACCGGGTCATGCGGCTGTGGCTCGCGCCGAGCCTCGGCTACCTGCCCGTGCAGGCCGAGCGCCGGCGCAAGGGCAAGGTTGAATTCGAGCTGCACATCCGCAAGCTCGAGGACGCGCCGTAGCGCAAGCCGATGCGTCGCGGCGCTCGCCGCCTCACCAGGGCTTGAAGTGCTTGCTCAGCCTGAGCCCCTGCCGCTGGTAGTTCGACTTGACTCCCGAGCCGTAGAGTCGCTCGGGCTGCTCCGTCAGGCGCTCGTAGGCCAGCCGCCCGACGATCTGCCCATCCTCGATCACGAACGGCACCTCGTAGGAGCGCACCTCGAGAACCGCCTTGGCGCCCTCCCCGCCTGCGCTCGGGTCGCCGAAGCCGGGATCGAAGAAACCCGCGTAATGAACGCGAAACTCTCCGACGAGCGTATCGTAGGCGATCATCTCGGCGGCGTAGGCCGGCGGCACTTTCACCGATTCCCGCGAGGCGAGGATGTAGAAGTCGGCGGGATCGAGGACCAGTCCGTGACGACCGGGCGCCGGCACCGGGTCCCAGAACTCGCGCGGGTCGTAATAGTCGACACGATCGACGTCGATGAGTCCCGCGTGGTTCTTTGCCTTGTACCCAATGATGCCCCCCGCCTGCGGGCTGCCGACGACGTCGACAGTGATAGGCACCCCGTTTTTGATCTCCTCCGGTGAGAGCTGCCGGTCGAGCAGCCCGAATTCCTCGTGGAGTCGCTTGTGCTCGGTGTCGCTCGTCAGAGGAGTTCCGCGCCGAATGCGCAGCTGACTGAGTCGCGATCCCTTGCGCACGAGGACCGAGAAGGTCCGCGGCGAGACCTCGGCGTACAGCAGTCCCTTGTAGCCTTCGCGCACCTGGTCGAATTCGGTACCGTGGTCGGTGATGAGCCGCGTGAAGACGTCCAGTCTTCCCGTCGAGCTCTTCGGGTTTCCGCGAGCCGACATGCGGCGCTTGAGAAGAAGGCTCTCGAGCAGGGGGATGATGTAGACGCAGCCCTTCTCGAGAACTCCGCCCCGTGAGATATCCATCTCGTGCATCGAGAATTCCTTCAGCTTCTCTTGCACGCTCGCGGGTCCGGGCAAGAAGCTCGCCCGCACGCGGTACGCCGTCGCGCCGAGGCGCAGATCGATGCTCGCCGGCTGGATCTGATCGTCGCCGATCGGCTCGAGGGCCCGGACCTCGCGGGTGGTATGCACCACCCGCGTGAGCTCCTGCGCCGGCAGGATGCCGGTCGGATGCGATTCCGAGTCGGCGATGGCGTCGCCTTCCTCGGCGGTAGCTCCGGCGGACAGCTCCTCGAAGAGCGAGCGAGTCTCTACCATCGATCCCCCGTCCGGATGCTCAGGACTCTTCGACGACGATCCGCGGAAAAGCGCCGCTGCGATCGCGGGCCCGGCGCGCGAGGGCGGCCGCGGTGCGCCGGGCCATCTCGAAGTACGCCTTGGCGCGCGGGGTGTCGGGCGCCGCCACCACCGTCGGCCGCCCTCCGTCCGCCTCCTCGCGGATGTGCGCATCGAGCGGCAGCTCGCCGAGCAGCCGCACGCCGTACTGCCGGGCCATGCGCTCGCCGCCGCCTGCACCAAAGATGTGCTCTACGTGCCCGCATTGGGAGCAGACGTGCACGCTCATGTTCTCGACGATGCCGAGGACCGGCACCGACACCTTCTCGAACATCTTGAGGCCCTTGCGCGCGTCGGCGAGCGCGATGTCCTGCGGCGTCGTCACGATCACCGCGCCCGCGACCGGCACCCGCTGCGCGAGCGTGAGCTGGATATCGCCCGTGCCGGGCGGCATGTCCACGACGAGATAATCGAGCTCGCCCCAGCTCGTGTCGGAGAGCAGCTGGCTCAGCGCCTGGGTGACCATGGGTCCCCGCCAGACCATCGGCTGCTCGGCATCGACCAGCAGGCCGATCGACATGGCAGCGATGCCGTGGCTGCGCAGAGGCTCGATGCGCTTGCCCTCGAGCAAGGCCGGGCGCTGTCCCACGAGCCCGAGCATCAAGGGCTGGCTCGGGCCGTAGATGTCGGCGTCGAGCATGCCGACGCGGGCGCCCTGAGCCGCCCAGGCGAGCGCGAGATTCACCGCGACGGTCGATTTGCCGACGCCGCCCTTGCCCGACGCCACCGCAACGATGTTCTTGACGCCCTGCAGCGGCTTCAGCAGCCGCTGTACGGCGTGCGCGTGGATCTCCGATTCGAGCCGCACGTCGAGCTGCACCTCGAGGCCCGAGGCGCGCAGGTGCTCCCGCAGGCGAGCCTCGAGCTCGCGCTCGTAGCCGCCGACCGGAAAGCCGAAACGGAGCGTCGCGACGTGCCGAGCGCCCTCCCGGGCGACGGACACGGCCACCTGGGCGGCCGCGAGCGACTCCTCGAGATAAGGATCGACATAGCTTTCGAGCGCCGTCTGGACGGCAGGGTCCGCGGTCGGTGGCATGGGATCGGCACGGCGGATGGTAAAGTGAAAGTGTAGTGCTTCGGCGGGGCATTCGCATGGGGATGCGAAGCCCTGCGCAAGGCATCGGGAGGCTCTGTGGCATAATTCATGCCGGGCCGGTAGCCGGAGGGTCGCTTTGCATACCGGCCCCGGGAGAGCTCGAGCACCCCGCGGCGGGCCGGATTGAGCCTGCGCCAAAGTGGATGGGCCGGGATGACTGCCGACAGCGAGGCTGAATGAGCTTCTTCACTAACCTGCGCGCCGAGCGGCTGATCTCTGAGGTGAGGGCGGCGTCTGCCCCGAACGACCCCGCCGCTCAGAAGGCCGCAGCGAAGCTGAAAGAGCTCGGCGCCGGGACGATCGAGCCGATCCTCGCGGCCTTGCCCGAGGCGGACAAGAACGCGACGGTGATCTTGGTCGACGTGCTCGCGCACCTGGTGAGCCTGAAGACCCTGCCGCAGTTTCTGCAGGGGCTCGTCGAAGGCAGCCCGCGAGTCATCGCCGGCATCTCCTGGGCGCTCACGAGCGGCCACGGCTATCCGCCTCACACGCTGCTCGAGGCGCTCTCCCGGCCGGGCATCTCCAAGTCGGCTCTGCTCGAGGTCATCGCCTCCCAGAAGCACCGCTTCGGCGTGCGCGAGCTGCTGAACGCCGCCTACGCTCAGGAGCCCAACGAGAAGGCGGCGCTGTTCCGCATCATCGGCGAGATCGCCGACGCCCAAGCGATGCCCGAGCTGCTCGGGCGGCTGCAGGGAAAGGATCCCATCGCCCGCGTCCACATCATCAACATCCTCGCGCGCTTCGCCACACCGGAGGTGCAGACGGCCCTGCAGGACCAGCTCAAGGATCCGAGCAAGCTGATTCGCGGCGCCGCGCTCGGCGCGCTTCAGCGGACCGAGGGCCCCATCGACGTCGAGCGGGTCTGCGCGCTGCTTCGCGACCCCGAGATCGACGTGCAGAACAAGGCCATCGACGCGGTCATCAAGGCGAATCACCCGGATACCGTCCGTTACCTCATCGAGGTATTGAAGGACGAGAACGAGTACGCGCGCCGCGCCGCGGTCGAAGTCCTGAACGAGGTCGGCGACGCCAAATCGATCAAACATCTCCTCGAGGCGCTGAAGGACAGCGACTGGTGGGTGCGCAGCCGCGCCGCGGATGCGCTGGGGAAGATCGGCGGACCGAAGGTGATCGACGCCGTGCTCGCCCTGGTGCGCGATCCGGACGAGGACATTCGCCGCGCCGCGATCGAGATCCTGAATCAGACGAAGGACGAGCGCGCGGTCGATCACCTCATCCAGGCGACGCGCGACCCGGACTGGTGGGTCAGCGAGCGCGCGGTCGATGCGCTCGCGGAGATCGGCAACAAGCGCGCCGTGCCGAGGCTCCTCGAGATGCTCCGGGGCGGCAACCCCAAGGCTTTGCCCATCGTGGTGCGCGCGCTCGGGCGGGTGGGCGATGCGAAGCTCGTGGACTCGATGCTGCCCTTGCTCGGCCGCGCGGAGCGCGAGATCCGCATCGAGACGATCCAGGCGCTCGCCAAGCTCACCGACGGGAAGCAGGCCGACCGGGTACGCGTCGAGCTGCAGACCCAAGTCGCATCACCGGACCAGACGATCGCGCGCATGGCGGCGAGCGCCCTCGCCGAGCTCGACAGCCGCTCGACCGGCAGCCTCACGCCTCTGCCCGCGGCGGGCGCCACGGCGATTCCGCCGGCGGCGGCCGGCGCTCGCGGCGCGCAAACGGTCGCGTCCTCCCGCACGCTCCTCATCTCGGACGGGACGCTCGCCCAGGCGTCGCGCCACGCCGAGGAGCCCGGCAAGCTCGACATCTCCACGCTCAAGACGGGGGACATCATCGAGGGCCGCTACAAGTACATCGACCGGATCGGGCGCGGCGCCTTCGGCACGGTGTTGCTCATGGAGGACACCGTCGTCGACGAGCGGCTGATCCTCAAGTTCTTGAATCCGAACGTCGCCCAGGACGAGGAGGTCATGAAGCGCTTCGTGCACGAGCTGCGCTACTCGCGCAAGATCACGCACAAGAACGTCATCCGCATCTACGACTTCCTCTATATCCAGGGCAACTACGCCATCTCGATGGAGTACTTCCCCTCCCACACGCTCGCCGGGGAGATCGTGGGCGAGAAGCCCATGGAGCTCAAGCGCGCGCTGCGCTTCGGCTGCGACATCGCAACGGGCATGACCGTCGCGCACCAGGTCGGGATCGTGCACCGGGACCTGAAGCCCGCGAACGTGCTCATCAATCAGGAGAGCCTGCTCAAGATCGTCGATTTCGGCGTGGCCGCCGCGCAGCGCGAGGGCGACACCCAGCTCACGAAGACCGGCTACGTCATCGGCTCGCCGAAGTACATGGCTCCCGAGCAGATCCTCGGCAAGAAGGTGGACGAGCGCGCGGACATCTACGCGCTCGGCGTCATTCTCTACGAGATGCTGACCGGCGTGCCGCCTTACTCGCGCGGCGATCACATGTCCGTGATGTACCAGCACGTCCAGGGCAAGGCGCGGCCGCCGCGCGACGTCAACTCCGCGCTGCCTCCCGAGCTGAGCGATCTCGTCGTCAAATCGATGGCCGTGGACAAGGCGAAGCGCCACCAGACGATGGAAGAGCTGCGCGGCGCGCTCGAGCGGTTCCTCTAGTCGCGCGCCGCGCGCCACGGGGCTGCGCGCCGCGGTTCACACGCGCGCCGCCGTGCCCG
>JASHSR010000121.1 GCA_030038645.1 Gammaproteobacteria bacterium | reverse complement strand
CGGGCGGAGCGGCCGCCTCGAGCAGCGCGGGCGCGGGGAGCGTGGCGAGCGCGGGCGGCTCGGCGGGGCATTTCCAGGTACATCTGACGCTCCTGCAAACCGCAAACCCGCAAACGGCGGTGAGCGGAACGTTCCAGCTGAGCGTCGAGGGCCGCAGGCAAGGGAAGTCCGAGACGCTCGATCTTGCCGCTCTGACGAGCGGCAAGCTGTCCGAGCAGTCCTTCAGCTTCCGCTACTACCAAAGCCTCGAGCAGGCCATTGCATTGCCGTCCGGCTTCTCGCCCGAGCGCTTGACCGTCGAGGTGCGCGCGGGGAGCAAGCCGGTCACGCCTCTCATTCAAACCTTTCCGTGGAAGGTGGAGGCGCCGTAAGGCGTCCCTTCCGGACCAAGGAGCACGCAACATGTTGAGTCGCGAATCCAAGCGCAGCGCCCGTGTCGAGATCCTGATCGGCAAGTCGGCGCGCATTCACGGCGACATCGATTTCGCAGGGGGGCTGCATCTCGACGGGCGGGTCACGGGCAGCGTCCGGGCCGACGGCGCCGCCGGCTCGACGCTCTCCGTGAGCGAGTCCGGCTGTATCGAGGGATCCGTGGAAGTGGCGAACGTCGTGCTGAACGGCACGGTCAAGGGGGATATCCACGCGAACGAGCGAGTCGTGCTGGGTCCTTGCTCCCGAGTCCAGGGCGATGTGCATTACGGGGTGATCGAGACCGCGGCGGGCGCCGAGATCCTCGGCCGCCTGGTGCCTGCCGGGGCACGGCCGGACGATCCGGCGCCGAGCGCCGGGGCCGGATCGGCGCTCGAGCGCGCGGCCGAATAGCCGGCCGAGTCACCGGCCAAAGCGGCGGAGGAGCCGGCCGGGAACGGCCCAGGTCGAGGTGTGACGCCCGGCTTTGACCGAGCGTCCGGCCGCTTCTACACTTGCCTTCATGGACGCACAGACTCATTCGACCGTGGACGAGGTGTTGCCGCCACCGCTCGTTTTTACCGATGCTGCGGCGCGCAAAGTCAGTGATCTCATTCGTGGCGAGGGCAACCCGAAGCTGATGCTGCGAGTGTTCGTGCAGGGCGGAGGCTGCTCGGGCTTGCAGTACGGCTTCGAGTTCGACGAGGAGCTGCAGGAAGGCGACACCTGCGTCGAGAATCAAGGCGTGAAGCTCCTCGTCGATCCGATGAGCGTGCAGTACCTCACGGGCGCGGAGATCGATTACCGCGAAGGCCTCGATGGGGCACAATTCGTGATCCGCAACCCGAACGCCACCACGACCTGCGGTTGCGGCTCGTCCTTCGCTGCCTGACTTTCTCTCATCGCGCGTGAGCCCGGCAGCTGCGGCCCGCCCCTCCTCCGAAGAGTCCTCCCCGGCCGGGATCCTCCACCCCCTGCCCGACATCCTGGCGGCGGTCGACCTCGGATCGAACAGTTTCCACCTGGTCGTCGCGCGCTACTCGCACGGCCAGCTCGTCATCATCGACCGGCTGCGCGAGATGGTGCGCCTCGCCTCGGGCGTCGAGGAGAACGGCCGCATCGACAAGGACGTGGCGGCGCAGGCGCTCGCGTGCCTTCAGCGGTTCGGCCAGCGGCTGCGCGACATGCACGCGGACAGCGTGCGTGTCGTCGGCACCAACGCGCTGCGCCTCGCTCGGCGCAAGCAGGCGTTCCTCGAGCGGGCACGCGAGGCGCTCGGCCACCCGATCGAGATCATCAGCGGCATGGAGGAGGCTCGGCTCATCTATTCCGGAGTGGCGCACACGATGCCGAGCGAGCCCGGGCGGCGCCTCGTGATCGACATCGGCGGCGGCAGCACGGAGCTCATCATCGGGGAAGGCCTCGCGCCCCTGGAGCTCGAGAGCCTGCAGATGGGCTGCGTGAGCTCGAGCGAGCGATTCTTCCGCGACGGCAAGCTCTCCGCGAAGCGGCTCGCGCGCGCGCGGGTCGCCGCGCGCCTCGAGCTCGAGCCGGTCCAGGCCGCCTTTCGGCGCCGCGGCTGGGACCACACGGTCGGCAGCTCCGGCACCATTCGGATCCTCGGCGAGGCGGTGCGGGAGCTCGATCCCCAGGCCAAAGCGCTCAGCCGCGCGGGCCTCGAGCGGCTGATCGGCCATCTCGGCGAGGTGGGACACCTCCGCGAGCTGCGGCTCGCGTCCCTCACCGACGAGCGCCGGCCGGTGTTTCCGGGAGGCGCGGCCATCCTCGCGGAGATCCTCGAGGTGCTCGGCATCGAGGAGCTGCGCATCGCCGAGGGGGCCATGCGCGAAGGGCTGCTCTACGACATGGTGGGCCGCTTCACGGACGAGGATGCGCGCGACCGCACGGTGCGCGCGATGCAGCGCCGCTATCACGTCGATCTCGCCCAGGCGGAGCGCGTGGAAGCGACGGTGCTCGATTTCCTCAGGCAAACGCGGGGGGCTTGGAGGCTCGACGATCCCCTCGCGGAGCTCGCGCTCAAATGGGCGTCGCGCTTGCACGAGATCGGCCTCGATGTGTCCCACAACGGCTATCATCGGCACGGCGCTTACCTGCTCGAGAACGCGGATATGCCCGGCTTTCCGCGCGAGGAGCAGCGGCTGCTCGCGCGCTTGGTCGGCGGACATCGCCGCAAGCTCTCGCTCGAGGGCCTCGATGAGCTGGTGCCGCCGTGGGATCGCAGCGCGCTGTACCTGATCGTGCTGCTGCGGCTCGCCGTGCTGCTGCATCGCGGCCGCAGCGCGACGGCGCTGCCGCCGATCGAGCTCGCCGCGAAGCCGCGCTCGCTCGAGGTGAGCTTCCCGGCTCGCTGGCTGAAGGACCACCCGCTCACGAGCGCCGATCTGCAGCAGGAGATCGATCACCTGAGGCCGCATGGATTTCGGCTGCGGGTGTTCACCGCGCGCGGCCGCGGCGGCTGAGGCGCTACAGACTGAACCCGGACCCCGCGGCGTAGCTCGCGAGCAGCTTCTCCTGCGCGCACACGGCGGGGCGCTCGCCGGGCGAGGCACGGCGGTAGACGCCGTCGGGGCCGAGCTGCCACGCCTGGACGTTATCCGAGAGATAGACGTCGAGATCTTCCAGGATGCGCTCGCGGTGGGAGGGCAGCTTGATCG
>JASHSR010000120.1 GCA_030038645.1 Gammaproteobacteria bacterium | reverse complement strand
TGTTCGAGGCGATGGCCGAGGCCGGCGCGCACGAGCAAACCGCGCTCGCGCTCGGCAGCGTCTTCGCCTGGGACATCGACTTCCTCAAGGATCTGCGCCCGGGAGACTCCTTCACCGTCACCTATCAGGAGATCGACGAGCGCGGCCGCTACCTCGAGGACGGGCCCATTCTCGCCGCGCGCTTCGTCAATCAGGGGCGCGAGTACCTCGCCGTGCGCTACGTTGCGCCGAACGGCAAGGCGGGCTACTACTCGCCGGAGGGTCGCAGCCTGCGGAAAGCCTTCCTGCGCGCTCCGCTCGAGTTCACGCGCGTGAGCTCGCCCTTCAACCTGCATCGCTTCCATCCCATCCTGCATCGCATCCGCGCGCACAAGGGAGTGGACTACGCCGCCCCGATGGGCACGCCCGTCCATGCCGCAGGCGACGGCAGGGTGATCTTCGCGGGCCGCAAGGGCGGCTACGGCAACGCCGTCGAGATCGACCATGGGCGCGGGATCATGACGGTGTACGGCCATCTCTCGAGATTCGCGCGCGGGATCCGTGCCGGCCGGCGCGTGCGGCAGGGAGAAGTCATCGCCTTCGTCGGCATGACCGGCCTTGCGACCGGCCCGCACCTGCATTACGAGTATCGCGTGAACGGTGTCTACAAGAACCCGCAGACCGTGCAGCTTCCGGACGCCGTGCCCATCTCACCCGCCCTGCGCGCGGATTTCCTCGCCAAGACCGGCCCGCTGCTCGGCTCGCTCTTCCCTCCCGTGGGCCCGGCTCTCGTGTCGCGATGAGCGACGGCCGTGGACGCGCCCGATCTCAAGGCACCCGACTACTACATCAATCGAGAGCTCTCGTTCCTCGAGTTCAACGAGCGAGTGCTCGCGCTCGCCTTCGATGAGGCCGTGCCGCTGCTCGAGCGGCTGAAGTTCCTCTGCATCTCCTCGAGCAATCTCGACGAGTTCTTCGAGATCCGCGTGGCGGGCCTCAAGCATCTCGAGGAGCTCGGCTCGGTCCAGCTCGCCCCGGATGCGCTGTCGATCCCGGAGCAGCTCGATGCCATCCACGGCCGCGCGGTCGGGCTCGTGTCGGAGCAGTATCGCTGCCTCAACGAGGTCCTGCTTCCGGCGCTGGGCGCCGCGGGCATCCACCTGGTCGGAAACGCCGACTGGATACCCGAGACGCGCGAGTGGCTGGAGCAGTACTTCAAGCTCGAGGTGGAGCCGGTCCTGAGCCCGCTCGGGCTCGACCCCGCGCGGCCGTTTCCGCGCATTCAGAACAAGAGCCTGAATTTCATCGTTCGGCTCGCGGGCAAGGATGCGTTCGGCCGCAACAGCGAGCTCGCGATCGTCCAGGCCCCGCGCTCGCTGCCGCGAGTCGTGCCGGTTCCCCACAGCAACGGGCAGCGCCCGCTCGTGCTGCTCACGTCGATCGTCCAGAATTTCGTCCCGAAGCTCTTCCCCGGCATCGAGGTCCTCGGCTGCTATCAGTTTCGCGTGACGCGCAACAGCGACCTGTTCGTGGACGAGGAGGAGATCGACGATCTGCGCCGCGCGCTCGAGGGCGAGCTCGCCCACCGGCGCTATGGGGAGGCCGTGCGCCTCGAGGTCTCGAGCGATTGTCCGGACGACATGGTCGCCTTCCTGCTGCAGCAGTTCGCGCTCGCGGACCTCGATCTGTACCGGATGCCGGGACCGGTCAATCTCAATCGCCTCTCGGCGATCTACGATCTGGTGCAGCGGCCCGACCTCAAGTACCCGCTGTTCACGCCCGGACTGCCGAAGCCTCTCGCGAGCACCAGCGGCTGGGATTTGTTCGCCGACATCCGCCAGGACGACGTGCTGCTGCATCACCCCTATCAGAGCTTCGCCCCGGTCATGGATTTCGTGCGCCACGCGGCGGCGGACCCGCAGGTGCTCGCGATCAAGCAAACCCTCTATCGCACCGGCGCCGACTCGCCGATGGTGGATGCCCTGGTCGCGGCCGCTCAGGCCGGCAAGGACGTGACGGTCATCGTGGAGCTGCGCGCGCGCTTCGACGAGGAAGCCAACATCGAGCTGTCCACGCGGCTGCAGGAGGCCGGCGCTCACGTCATGTACGGCGTCGTCGGCTTCAAGACCCACGCCAAGCTCACCCTCATCGTGCGCCGCGAGGCCGACGGCATCCGCCGCTACTGCCACCTCGGCACGGGCAACTACCACCCTCGCACGGCGCGGGGGTACACGGACTACGGCCTGTTCACCTGCGACCGGGAGATCGGCGAGGACGTGCACCGGCTGTTTCTGCAGCTCACGAGCCTCACGCAAACGCCGCAGCTGCAGCAGCTGCTGCAGTCCCCGTTCGGACTGCACGAGGCGGTCGTCGAGAAGGTCGATCGCGAGGCCGATCACGCCCGCGCGGGCCGGCGAGCCCGGATCATCGCGAAGATGAATGCGCTCGTCGATCCGCAGGCGATTGAGGCGCTGTATCGCGCCTCGCGCGCGGGCGTGAAGGTGGATCTGATCGTCCGGGGCATCTGCGGGCTGCGCCCGGGCATTCCCGGCGTCTCGGAGAACATCACCGTTCGCTCGATCGTCGGGCGGTTCCTCGAGCACTCGCGCGTCTTCTACTTCGAGAACGGCGACGAGCCGGAGCTGTACTGCGCGAGCGCCGACTGGATGGAGCGCAACTTCTATCGGCGCGTCGAGGTCGCCTTTCCCATCAAGCTGCCCGCCCACCGCGAGCGCATCTTGGAGGACCTCGACGTGTATCTCTCGGACAACGTGCAGGCGTGGCAGCTCGGCGCCGACGGCCTGTATCGCCGCGCCGCGCCGGCCGGACGGCCGCCCCTGTGCGCGCAGGAGAAGCTGCTCGCGAGCTACGCCGCAGGATCGGGATTCGGCCTGTAGACGCCCGGTCAGCCGCGCGAGCTGAACACCCGTAGCCGGAACCCGTGCGGCTTCAGGTGATCGATCTCCTGCTGCAGATCGGCGCTCGTGAGGGGATGATCCTTCAGCCAGCGGCCCGGGAAGCTCACCTCGAGCGAGCGCGGCCTCGCGGAAAGCTCGATCGGCGGCAGCGCAGTCGGACTGCGGCCCCGGTGCAGCAGCACGGAGAGCCGCAGCAGCACGATCAAATGGATCGCGCTGCGATCCCACGGCGGCACCAGCTCATCGAGGCCGTCCAGCGAGAGCTTGCGGCGATGCCCTCCGACCAGGCGCGCGAGCAGCCGCTGCTCCTCGCGCGGGAAGCCGGGCATGTCCGCGTTCTCGAGCAGGTAGGCGCCGTGCCGGTG
>JASHSR010000119.1 GCA_030038645.1 Gammaproteobacteria bacterium | reverse complement strand
CTCGAAGTAGCCCATGTGCAGGCGGAAGCGCTCCCTGCCGTCCTCGAGCCGCCGGCTCACGAAGAACGCGAATCGCTTGAGCTCCGGATCCTGCGGCTGCGACAGCGCCATGGGCGTCGTCGAAGAGCAGAGATTGACGACGTAGGGGCCTGCGGGCTCGGCTCGAGCCGCGACATCGGCACGAGGCCTGCCGACGGAGGCCGACTGTGCATGCGGTGGTGTCATACGTCTTCCCCGGAGCGATTCGTCGAGCCGCCGCTCTCGGGGAGCCGATAGGGCGGAAGGAGAAGACCCCGCGCCCGCACTGTGCGAGTCGTCGGTGGCAACCCCGCCGTCATAGGAGCTCGTCCTTTAGACCGGTGGCTTTGCGTCCCCGTCTTTCGACGGGTTTGCCCTGAACACGGACCAGAGTGTCAGTAACGCGCGACGATCCGTCAAGAGAGAATTTGGGCAATGACTCTCATCCGTCCTCGCAATCCGCGGTCGCTCGCCGAGGCGGCGCGCACAGCAGACATAAGCTGGACAGTCTGCTCACCATAACGCCCTCAGCCGACCTCTCGTGCCTCGTCGTCGGACGGCGAGGCGCGCGAGCGCAGCAGCTCCGTGACGGCCGCCGCCGACAGAGGGCGAGCCAGATAGAACCCCTGCGCGAGATCGCACTGATGCCGCCGCAAGAAGTCGAGCTGCTCGATGCGCTCGACGCCCTGCGCGACGATGCGCTTGCCGAGCGCGTGAGCCATCTTGATGCCGGCCGCGACGGCCGCGGCGGACTCTCCGTCGTGCGGCACCCGGCCGATGAGGGCGCGATCGATCTTCACCATCCCGATCGGATCCTGGCGAAGATCGCCGATCGGGGATTCGTCGGCCCCGAAATTGTCGAGCGCGAGGCGAACGCCGAGCTGCGCGAGACGCGCGAGCGATTCCTTGGCCTCGCCGTCCTCGAGCACGCTCGGCGCGAGCTCGAGCTCGAGCAGATCGGCCGCGAGCGCGTGCCTGTCGAGCGCCCGCCGGACCGTCCGCGGAAACTCCGCGTCGTGGAGCTGCTGCGCACAGACGTTCACGGCCATGCGCGGCAACGCGATTCCCGCGTCACGCCATGCGGCGAGCTGCGAGCATGCGGCGTCGAGCACCCACCCGCCGATGTCCACGATCAGCCCGCTTCCCTCCGCGGCCGGCACGAACTCGTCGGGGTGACGAACGCCGTCGCGCGGGGTATGCCAGCGCAGAAGCGCCTCCACCCCCGCGAGCGTGCCGTCGGCGACGGCGAACTGCGGCTGATAGAACAGCGAGAACTCCCTCTTGCGCAGCGCGCGCTGCAGTCCCGGGCTGCCGAGGAAGCTCGGCTGCGCGCCCGTGCCGCCGTGGTCGTAGAACATGAAGCGACCCCGGCCGAGGTCCTTCGCGCGATACATCGCGGTATCCGCGTTGCGCACGAGGTCCTCGATGCCCGCGCCGTCGTCGGGAAAGAGCGTGACGCCGATGCTCGCGGAGATGCGGTGCTCGCTCTCCCCGATGCGCACCGGAAGCTGCAAGGTCTCGGAGACTCGCTGCGCGACGGCGGCGGCCCCGATGTCGCCCACCTCGCGCAGCACGATCGTGAACTCGTCGCCGCCGAGCCGCGCAACCAGATCGCCTTCCTTGACGCACGCGCGGAGTCGCTGGGCGACGACGGTGAGCAACTGATCGCCGACGCCGTGCCCGAAGCCGTCATTGACCCGCTTGAAGTGATCGAGGTCGATGTAGAGGAGCGCGCCGCGCGAGGCGCCCCCTGCCGAGCCCTCGAACTGCTGGGACAGCCGGTCGCGGAACAGCAGTCGGTTCGGCAGCGCGGTGAGCGGATCGTAATGAGCCTGGCGGTAGAGGCGCTCGTCCCGGGCGCTCCTCGAGAGCGCAACGGCGAGCCGCGCCGCGAGCTCGCCTCCGCAACGGCTCAAGCGCGGGCCGCTATCCGGCACTTCCGTGAAGCCCACCGCGAGAATCGCCTCGACGCGGCCGGAGACAATGACCGGCCAGACCCAGAATACGTCCGCCCCGGTGTCCTTCAGCGGCTTGAGGAAACTGTGGCGCGCCTCCTCGCAGCGCGCGATCGTGAGGCCCTCCGGCTCGGTGACGAGCGTCGCGAGCATGTCGCTGTCGAGCGCGACGCGGCTCACCGGCAGATCGTCGAGCGCCGCCGCCGCAATGTACACTCGGCCCCGCCCCGGCGCGTCGCCGTCGCGCAGCGTGATGCTCACACAGTGGCAGTGCGTCAGGGCCTGCACGCGGGAGAGCACGGCGTCGAGCACGTGCTCGAGCGCCGCCGAGCCGAGCAGCAGCCGGTCGATCTCGCCCAGCGTCTCGAGGACGCGGAACTGCTCCTGGAGGTGAGCGGCGCAGGTCGCGAGCGCCTCGAGCAGCGCGCGAGGCTCATCGCCGCCGCTGCTCCTCAGCACCGTGAGGCGGCGCTCCTGCAACGCGGCGATGCCCGCGCGAGCCGCTCCGAGAGCCGGCACGTAGCGCTGCGCGAGATGGAGCGTGGCGACCGACACGCAGAGCGCCGCGAGCAGCGCCGCGGCAAGCAAGGCATGCGCGGTCGAGAGCTCGAGCCATCCCGCCGCGAGCGCAAAGCCCGCGAGAGGCAGAGCGGAGCAGAGACACAGAGCCGCCGCGATACGCCGGCCCATACGGCTCGACAACGCCGTCCACACCATGTCGATGAGCTTCCTGGACGCTCCGAGCCGTTGAACATGAGACTCCGGACGGCAGTCGGCCGATCACGCGAGTCATTGGGGGCGCGAATCTGGCATGAGGCGGCGGCGCGGGATATTAACTCGTTCACGTTCTGGGTCCGCGCCTCGCGATGGTCCGCGTCCGCGCTGCGCGACCGCTCGCGCGTCGGACGAGCGCGGCGCGCGAGCGTCAGCTCGGAGGCTGGCCGGGCTTCGAGGTTACGACGTCGGCTCGCGTTGGAGGCGCACGGAATTTCGCGCGAGCGAGCGCGCGGATTCCGGAATAAGTATACCGATAGACGCCACGACGTCCGGAACGCGCCGCGCCCAGCATCGCCGCCGCGACCGTGCGAGCCGCGATCCCTCGATAGGGCTCGCGCGCGCCGAGCTGGAACAGGCTCACCGCCGGCACGACGAGCAGCCGCAGCAGCTCGGCCGGCCGCATCTCGCGCCGCAGACCGATCAGCGGTCCGGGCTGCAGGATGTCGAGCGAGACGAATCCGAGGGCCTCGATCGACCGCTCGACCTCTTGCTTGATGCGCCGGTACGTATCGCGCGACTCGGACTCCGTCCCCACGCACGACAGGAAGACGAAGCGCTCCGCGCGCGCGGCGCGCGCGGCCCTCGCAAAGGCGAGGGCATACCCGAGCTCCACGCGCCGGCACGCCTCCTCCGAGCCCGCCGCCCGCAGCGAGACGCCGAGGCAGCAGAAGGCGGTGTGGCAGACGAGGCCCTTCAGCTGCGCCTCCAGCCGATCGAATTGAGCGATCCGGTTCGCGAGCCTCGGATGCTCGCGCCCGAGCGGCCGGCGCGTCACGGCGTAGACGCGAGCGAAGTCCGGCGCCTCGAGCAGCGCGCCGAGCAGATGGGTGCCGGTCAGTCCGCTTGCGCCCGCGAGCAGAGCAACCTTGGTCTCGGGTTCTCCCATAGACGTCCGGCCCGCCGGCTGTTCGAGTTCTCGGCCCGGCGAGGCCGCTCAAGCTTATCACCCCGCGACGCGGCGGTGGACCCTTGCAACGTGGCGGTGAGCGGTCGCAACGCGGCGTGGAGCCGTCGCGACGCGGCGGTGGACGCCTGCGACACCGCGGTGGGCGGCCGCGACACCGTGGGCGGCCGCGAGCGCTCCGGGTCCGCTACTGCCGCACTCCGACGAAAGTGCCGCCGTTCTCCTCGCACATCAGCCGCATCAGCGCCGC
>JASHSR010000118.1 GCA_030038645.1 Gammaproteobacteria bacterium | reverse complement strand
CCTGCGCTGCTCGGCGAGCGAGCACGGGGGCACGTCCGAGTTCGCATCGAGGCTCATCGGTCAGCGCGAGGTCGTGCATACCGTGCTCGCCGAGACGCGCAAGCCTTCGGAATGGAAATCGTCGACCACGAGCAGCGAGCAGCTGCGAATCGAGCCCGCCGTCATGGCTTCTGAGATCGAGCGTCTGCCGGATCTCGCGGGCTTTCTCAAGCTCGCATCGTCGCCCGACTGGCGCGAGGTCCGACTCACCCCGCCGAGCGGGCCCGTGCCCGGCCGCACCCAACGCCCCGGCCCCGACGAGCCTCCCGCAAAAGAGTCGCGAGGGCCGCCGTGGGCGCACGACGACTACAGGGACGACGAGCACGAGCAGCACGAGCAGCACGAGGAGCACGAGAAGCACGACGCGCGTGAGGCGCACGGCGAGGGCGATGAATTCACCATCGCCTCGAGCGAAGCCTACGTCGCCGAAGCGACCGCCTCGTGCCAGCGCTGCCACGCCAGCATCGAGGTCGTCTGCATTCATTGCGAGAGCGGTATCGTCTCCGGCCACCCGTTGAGCCGGTTCACGGTCTCGAACATCCAGGCCATGGACGAGAGTCTCGCCCGTCAGCTTCGGCCGTGGGCTTCCTTCCAAGAGGTTCGCGATCCGGACGGCGAGGTGAGCTGTTTCGCTAACCACTGCCCCCGCTGCGGCGCGCCGCAGGACGACCTCTATCTGCATTCCGAGCCGGACGACCCCTTCTTCAACATCCCGCGCGCGGCGCCTGGCTCGATCAAGCTCACGCCGCTCGCCGGATCGGTCCGCCTGAGCGGCGACGAGCACTTCGAGGTGCACTGACTCGAAGTCCTCGCCTGTGCGGCCGGGCGCTCCGAGGGCAACCTCGGCGCGCGCCTCGTGTATACTGGTAGGTACGAGCGCAGGGGAAGACGACATGGCTATGCCCGCGGTTCGTCGAAGTCGCTTGCTGGTCGCCGGAGTTGGCGTGGCTCTCGCTCTGGCTCAGCTCTCGTTGCCCGTGCTCGCGCAGGGCACGGGCTCGCCCGGTAGCGAGGCGGTCGGGGCGGCGGGCCCGGCGCCTTGCTTCTTCCGGCAGGAATGGACCGGCGGGTGGAAGGCGACGCCGGACGCACGGACGATCTACATCTCCGTGTCTGGCTCGATCTACCGGCTCGATCTGGACACGTCTTATCCGCTTCTCCAGTCCCCCTGGGCGCAACTCTTCGACCGGGATTCGAGCAACACCATCTGCAAAGCCATCGATTTCAGGCTCGTGGTGTACGACCAGATTGCCATCAGGGAGGCCGTCATCGTGAGGCGCCTCACGCGCCTCACTCCCGCCGAAGCGGCCTCGTTGCCGAAGAGCCTACGGCCGTAACGGCCGGCAATCGAGACGCGGCTCGCGGACCGCGACCGCATACACGATCGCTCCCGGCACGGCGTCGCGCCGCGCCCTTCGTACCGGCATCAGCCCGCGCTGGGGCGAACCATGACTTTGCACTGGGACGTTCGCGCGCGGAGCGCCTCGAACGCGGGCGGTAAATCCGACAGCGACACCGTATCGGTCACCATCGCCTTTGCGGCCGAGCGTCCGCCGTCCAGCGCATCGAGCGCGGTGCGATACTCACCCATGTTGAAGAACGCCGACATGAGGATGCGGACTTCCTTCGACACCGCCTGGAAAGGCACGAAGCTCTCGAGCGAGGTGCACAGCCCGAGCATGACGATGGAGCCCCGCGACCGTACGTGCTGGAGCGCGAGCGGCAGGATGCCCGGCCGGCCGACACACTCGAACACCACATCCGGCGGTCCGCCCAGCGAGTCTGCCACGCGGCGCACGGCATCCTCGTCGGCCTTGACGAATGCGGTTGCGCCGATCTCGAGGGCCCGCTCGGCCTGCAGCGGCGTGAGATCCGTCACCGCCACCCGCGTTGCGCCGAGGCGGCGCGTCCAGTAGGCGACTCCGAGCCCGATCGGACCCGCGCCCATCACCATTACTCGCGCGCCCGGAGACAGGCCGGCCAGCATCACGCCGTGCAACGCGACGGCCAGGGGCTCGACCAGCGCTCCGTCTTCGTCCGAAGTCGTTCCAGGAAGCCGCAGGCACTGCCGGTCCTTGGCGACCGCGAGCTCGGCATAGCCTCCGCCCTGAAGCAGCATGCCCTCGCATCGCGCCGGCTCGCCCGCGAGGCAGGCGGGACAGTGGCCGCACCCGCGGACTGGAGCCACGGCGACTCGATCGCCCACCTTGATGCCACGGGCGGAGCGGCCGACCTCGAGGACCTCGCCGGCGAACTCGTGCCCGAGAATGGATCCGACCCGCGCGCCCATCGCGGGCTCGTGCGTCATGTGAAGATCGCTGCCGCAGATACCGCAGCGTCCGACGCGAATGAGGACCTCGTCCTCCGCGGGCTGTGGCTCGGGCACCTCTTCGACCGCCAGCGGCGCGCCGAAGCCACGAAAGACGGCGGCATTCATCCGGACCTCGTGAGCTCGTGGGGCATGCGGACTCAACGCTATCAGACCCGCGACACGCTGCCTAGAGAGCGACATGCGCGTCGCGGCGGCTTTGCGCGGCCTCATTGACCAGCCCGACGCACCGCATATAATCGGTACCCGAAATACCTCTTAACAAGAGGAGGCGCCATGATTCGTCAGGACGAAGTGTGGTTGATCTCCCTCATCGGGATGGGGCTGGTCGCGGTGGTCTTCATCTATGTGGTCGCGATGTCGGGCAAGCCCGCCGATGCGACACGGGTGCAGAAGAAGGCCTACGCCATCCGACGCTGGTGGTTCATAGCGTTGCTGGTGTTCGGCGCCGGGGTCACCTATGCCACCTTGCGGCCGTTTCCGATACCTCAGCAGTACACGCAGTCGGCGGATGCGCAGATCGTCGACGCGGTGGGCCACCAGTGGGTGTGGCAGCTGAGCCGCTATCAGGTCACCGCCGGCACACCCGTGGAATTCCACGTCACCAGCGCGGATGTCAATCACGGATTCGCGATCTACGCGCCGGACGACCGTATCGTCGCGCAGACGCAAGCCATGCCCGGCTACACCAACCGCCTCGTCTACACCTTCACGCAGCCGGGGACGTACCGCGTGCTGTGTCTCGAGTATTGCGGCCTCGCGCATCACGGGATGATGAGCGCATTCGTGGTCGTCGCGCCGAAGGGGAGAACGCCATGAGCACCGTGCATCCGGACAACGAGGCGCTCTCGGGCTCCGAGCGTGTCGTCCTGAATCTCTATGTCGTCACCGCGCTTGCCGTCTTTCTCCTCATGATGCTGTTCGGGCTCGCCATGCGCATGGGGCAGGGCACCTGGCTCGACGTGCCTCCCAACATCTTCTACGAGCTGATGACCGCGCACGGCGCGGGCATGGTGGGGACGATCGGCCTCGCCTCGTGCGCGGTGATGTGGTTCTTCCTGCGCAAGTACGTGCCGCTGCACGTGTCGATGTTCGCCGCCAATTACGTGCTCTTCGTGCTCGGCGCGCTCGCGATTCTCGCGGCCGTCTTCCTCGGCGGCTATGCCGGCGCCTGGACCTTCCTGTACCCGCTGCCCGTGCATTCGCTCGGGGTCTGGAGCATCAACGCCGCCGCGCTGTTCATGGTCGGATATCTGCTGATCGGCGTCGGCTTCCTGCTGTTCTATCTGGATGCCATGCTCGCCATCATCCGCGTCTACGGCAACTTGGGGCGCGGACTCGGATTGCAGTGGCTGTTCGGAGGCGAGCTCGACAAGTCGCATCCGCCGACCGTGGTCGCGAGCACGATGGTCGTCATCGTCAACTCGCTCGGCATCCTCGGGGGCGCCGTCGTGCTGGTGATGTGCCTGATCAACGCGTACGTCCCCTCCATCACGCTCGATGCGCTGCTCGTGAAGAACCTGATCTATTTCTTCGGGCACGTCTTCATCAACGCGAGCATCTACATGGCGGTCATCGCCGTCTACGAGCTGCTGCCCCGATTCAGCGGCCGGCACTGGGGCGTCTCGCGGCCGTTCCTGTGGGCGTGGGCGTGCACCACGGTCATGGTGCTGATCGTCTACCCGCATCACTTGCTGATGGATTACGTGATGCCGCACTGGGCGCTGGTGGTCGGGCAGATCATCTCCTACACGAGCGGCCTGCCGGTCTTCGTCGTCACGGCCTACGGAGCGCTGACGAACGTCTATCGCTCCGGCATCCGCTGGACCCTGCCGGCGAAGCTCGCGATGCTGTCCATGTTTGGTTGGGCGGCCGGCATCGTTCCCGCGATCATCGACGGCACGATCAGCGTCAACGAGGTGATGCACAACACGCAGTGGGTGCCGGGCCACTTCCACTTCTATCTGCTGCTCGGCGTGCTGCCCATGGTGCTCGCGCTGATGTTCCACGTGATCGATGCGCGCTCGGTCTCGGGCCGCCCGATCGCCGGCCGGCTGAGCTTCCCGCTCTATATCGTCGGCGGCCTGATCTTCGTCGGCGCCTTTCTCGACGCCGGCCACGTGAGCGTGCCGCGCCGCTACGCCGTGCACCTGCCGCAGTGGCTTCCCTACGACCGTGTGGGATCCGTCGGCGCCATCCTGGTCATCGTGGCGACGCTCATATTCACGGTGCATATCACCGCGGCTCTGCTGAGGACACCGCGCCATGCGGCCAGTCCTGCGCACGGCTCTGGCTAGCGCCGCGCTGCTGATCGCCGGCGGCGCCGCGTTCAGCGCCGCGACAGACGGGTTCCGCGCCTTCACCAGCGAGACGGCGCGGCGGGTGCGGGCGCGCGAGCGCCCGGTCGAGATTCCCGCGGTGACGCTCGAGACGCAGTCGGGCACGCTTATTCGGCTCGACGACTTCCGCGGGACGTGGCTCGTGGTGGATTTCATCTACACCCGCTGCCCGAGCTATTGTCTTGCGCTGGGCGGGGAGTTCGCGCAGCTTCAGGATCTGCTCGCCCGGCCGATCGAGGAGGGCAAGGTCCGATTCCTCAGCATCAGCTTCGATCCGGCTCACGACACGCCGCGGCAGCTCGCCGCATACCAGCAGCGCTTTCTCGATCACGGCGCCGGCTGGCTCGCCGCGCGGCCGGTGACGCCGGAGGGGCTCGCACGGCTCGAGCGGACCTTCGGCGTCACGGTGATCGCGAGCCCGCTCGGCGGCTATGTCCACAACGCCGCGATTCAGATCGTCGACCCGCGGGGCCGCCTCGTCGAGATTCTCGACATGGGCGATCCGCAGGCCGTCGCGCAGAATCTGCGGCGCAGGCTCGGTCGATGAGCCCGGCGCCTCCGCAGCTCGCTCAGCGTGACCGCCTCGCACGGCGCGCCGGCTTTGCACGGCGCGCGAGCCTCGTGCGGCACGCCAGCCTCGCGCGCCACGCCGGCATCGCCGCGGCGCTGCTGTTTCTGCTGCTGCTCTCGCCGCCGGTGCGGCATGCTTTGCAGGCGACCATGACGACGCAGATGCTGCTGCAGAACCCGCTGCTCGTGTGCGTCGGCATCTTGGTGGGCCACGCGCTGCCGGCGCGCGTCCTGGCGCCTACCGAGAGCTGGAATTATCGGGGCGTCACCGGCCTCACGCTCGCGAGCGTCGCCGCGGCGCTCTGGATGCTGCCGCGCCTGCTCGATTCATCGGTGACGGAGCCGGCGATCGCCGTGGCCAAATATCTGTCGGTACCGCTGCTGATCGGCCTGCCCTTCGCCGTGAGCTGGCCGCGGATGAGCTTCATCGTCCGCGGCGTGTTCCTGCTCGAATTCACCGCCACGTGCTTCCGCATGGGCTGGCTGTATCTCGCGTGGCCCGAGCGGCTCTGCAACAACTACCTGCTCGACGACCAGGAGCGGCTCGGCTGGTACTTGGTGCTGATCGGCGTCACGCTCTGCGCGCTGATCGCCGGCAAGCTCCTCTGGGGCCGGTTCGATTTGCGCCGGACGCCCGAAGTCCGCGTCCCGAGGTGAGCGCCCCGGGGCCTCGGCGCGCACGCGCTTGCGAGCGCCCCGAGCCCCTCCGCGAGTAGCTCTCGCCGGCCGCTGCGTCAGCGGCTACCGCCGGCCTCTACGCGAGCGCCCGCTTGAACATCGCCAGCATCTTGTTCCACGCCCGCTCGGCCTGCGCGTGGTTGTAGACGCGCGAATCGATCACGCACCATCCGTGCATCGTGCCCGGGTACACCTCGACGTCCGCATGCAGGTGCGCATCGTGGAACGCTTTGCGCAGCACGATCTTCGCCTCGGGCTGCCGCTTGTCGTCGTTCGCCGCGATGGCGATCACGAACCGGGCCTTCAGCTGCGGAATCAGCAGGTGCGGGCTGTCCGGCCCATTCGTCACCAGGTTCGCGCCGTGGAAGGTGCAGACGGCACCGATGCGATCGGGGAACGCCGCCGCCGTGCGCAGCGCGAACGGGCCGCCCATGCAGTAGCCGATCGCCGCCATCTTTCGCGTCTTACTCACGGAGGGCTGGCTCTCGAGATACGGGATGAAGGCGCGAGCGTCGGTCGCGGTCCGCTCCGGCGTGAGCGAGGTCATGAGACTCGTGAGCGCCTTGCGCGTGGCCGGATCGCCGAAGTTCGGGTTCGGCGGCGAGGTGGGCGCCTTTTGGATGCGGTAGAACGGATTGACGACCAGCACCGAGTAGCCCGACTCGGCGAGCCTCCTCGCCATCTGCTCGAAGGCGGGGCGCAAGCCGAAGATGTCCGGCCACATCAGAACGCCCGGGTGGGCACCCCGGCTGGGATGCACGAAGTACGCGTCGGCGGTACCGTCGGGCGTTTGGATGTCGACGCTCGATCCCGTCACCTCGACGGCGTTTGCGACGGGAGGCAGGAGCGCGACCACCCCGGCGCCGGCCGTCATCGCTCCGAACTGCCGCCGCGACAGGCTCCGCGACTTCACCTCATATTCGATCATGTCGTCAAACGAGTCGTTGTCGCACATGTTGTTCTCCGGTTTTCGAGCAGGAAGCCCGGTCTCCCGCACGGGGCGCGGCGCAAGCGAGTCGAGCCCGGGCGGGTCGGACGCGAGCGAGTCTGGCCTCGGCGCCCGGCGGGCGCAAGAGCAACCCCGAGGCCCCGCCCGGCCCCGGCATTCCCGGTCCCTAGAGCGCTCCGTCTCCCCGGGGCGTGCCCCCCATCGCCGAGCGCCGTATGATCGGGTCCCGGGCTGCGTGAGAACAAGGACACCCCATGAGCCGCAAAGAGACGCCACGACCCGCAAACCGTCCGATCGCACTCGTCGCACTCGTCGCGCTCATCGCGGCGGCGGGCTCGAGGCCGGCATCCGCCAGTGCAAGCTGCAACGAGCAATGCCTGGACGCGCTCGCCGACACGTATCTTCGGGCGCTCGTTGCGCACGACCCATCGCAGCTCCCCACCACGAAGGACGTGCGCTTCACGGAGAATACGATTCCGCTCCCCCTCGGCCAGGGTCTGTGGACGACGGCGAGTGGACTGAAGGCCTACAAGCACGTCATTCCCGACCCGGACTCCGGCCAGGTCGGACTGTACGCAACGATCACGGAGAACGGCGTCGGCGCCCTGCTCGCCGCCCGCCTGAAGGTGCGTGCCGGGAAGGTCTCCGAGCTCGAGACCATCGTCGTGCGTCAGGGCGACATGGGCGCGTTTCTCAACACCGACGCGACGAGCGTGCGGCCCGGCTTCCTTCAGGTCGTCCCGCCGGCGCAGCGTGAATCCCGCCAGGACCTCGTGCGGATCGCCAATCTCTACTTCGAGGGCCTGGAGCAGCGCACCGGCGAGATCGTGCCGTTCAGCACGCAATGCCGGCGCTTCGAGAACGGCATTCAGACCGCGGGGACTGCGGCATCGGGCATGCGGCCGCGGCCGATCAAGCTGCCCGACGGCAAGACCTGGCTGATGCCGACGGAGTGCAAGGCCTCGTTCGACACCAGAATGTTCAGCTACATCACGCGCATCGACCACCGGCGCTTCGAGGTCGTGGATCGCTCGCGCGGCGTCGTGATGTCCTTCGTCATGTTCCAGCACGAAGGCAATGTGAAGTTCGCGGATGTCCCCGGCGTTGGCGAGGTCCCGATGTCGGCGGCGGCGTTGCGTCCGTTCTCCGTGGTGATCGCGGAGACCTTCGAGATCCAGCACGGCGAGATCCGCGAGATCGAGGTGGTCATGACGAAGCTGCCCTATGGCGCCGGAACCGGCTGGACTCCGTAGGCCGTCAGGCGCCGACCGTATTGGGATCTCGCCAGGCTCGCTCGAACGGCAGCCGCCACGCATTCGGCGCGATCAGCTGGTGAATCGCGTTCGGCCCCCACGAGCCGGGCGCATACAGACGAACGGGCGGCGGCGCTTTGAGCAGGGGCACCGATACCTCCCACAGACGCTCGATGCCTTCGGCGGTGGTGAACAAGGTGTGATCGCCCCGCATCGCATCGAGGATGAGCCGCTCGTAGGCCTCGAGCACGTCGCCCTCGTAGCCGGTGTCGTGCATGGCGAACTGCAAGCTCAGCTTGTCGAGCCGCATGCCCGGCCCCGGCCGTTTGCCGTAGAACGACAGCGACATCTTCGAGGAGTCCGCGAGGTCGAACGTCAAATGGTCGGGTCCTTGAGCGCCGACGCCCGAGTCCACCGGGAACATGCTCTTCGGGGGCTCCCGGAAGGCGATCGAGATGATCCGCTGTCCTTCCGCGAGCCGCTTGCCCGTGCGCAGGTAGAAGGGCACACCGGCCCAGCGCCAGGTATCGATGGAGCACTTGAGCGCGATGAAGGTCTCGGTGTCCGACTCCGGCGCGACGCCTTTCTCGGAGCGATAGCCGTTGTACTGCCCTCGCACCACGTCGCCCGGCTCGATGGGCAGCATGCAGCGGAAGACCTTGTTCTTCTCGTCGCTGATCGGAGCGGGCGCGAGCGAGGTGGGCGGCTCCATGGCGACGAAGGCGAGAATCTGGAACAGGTGCGTCACGACCATGTCGCGATAAGCGCCCGTCGACTCGTAGAAAGCGGAGCGCCCGTCGAGTCCCAGCGTCTCCGGCACGTCGATCTGCACGTGGTCGATGAAGTTGCGGTTCCAGATCGGCTCGAACAGCCCGTTCGCGAACCGGAACGCGAGGATGTTCTGCGCCGGCTCCTTCCCGAGGAAGTGATCGATGCGGAAGATCCGATCCTCGTCGAACACCTCGTGCAGCTTCGCGTTCAGCGAGATCGCGCTCGCGAGGTCGGTGCCGAAGGGCTTCTCCATGATGATGCGGGCGCGCGAGACGAGATCGGCCTCGCCCAGCATGCGGATCGCCGACAGGGCCGCGTTGGGCGGCACGCTGAGATGGTGCAGGCGGTCGCCCTCGCCGTTGAAGGCCTGCTCCGCCCGCTCCACGGCGGCCTTCACGGCGCCCGGGCCGGCGGACAGGGGCACATAGTCCAGGCAATCGCCGAAAGCCTTCCATTCGCTGTCCTCGACCTTGCGTGTCGAGAACGCCGCGAGCGCCTCGCGCGCGAGCTTGCGAAAGGCCTCGGGAGTCAGGTTGTCGAGCGAGACGCCGACGATCCGGCATCCGGGGATGAACCCGATGGTCGCCAGCCGGAACAGGCCCGGCAGCAGCTTTCGCTTGGCCAGGTCGCCGGTGGCGCCCACCAGTACGACGACTTGAGGACGCTCAGGACCCACTCCGGCAGGAATCTTCGCCACGGCGCACACCCTCTACTGGTCGATCGAATGGTCGAGGCGCCAGGCGCGCATCACGCCACGGCGCCGCGAGGCGGCAGTATGCCAGATCGCGACGCGCTCTCGCCGCTTACGGCGGCGGCCCGCGCACCGTGAACAGGATACGATCGAGCGGCTGCCCGCGCGCATCCTCGAGAGTGAGGTGATAGACCCCCGGCCGCGGCGCCCACAGCCGCTCCGACGTGGCCGGACCGAGGCTCCGTTCGTTCAGCACGAGCCGCATGCTGCGCTCCGCGCCCTGAACGGAGATGAGCACTCGCTGATGCGCGGCCGGAATATCCGGATCGATCGCGATGACCATGCCGTTGGCCGGACTCTCGATCCTCGGAAGCACGCTCGGCGGCAGCGCGGCGCTCCTCCCCGCCGTGAGCGTTGCGCCCTCGAGATACCACTCCCGGCGGGCGGGCTCGACGGAAGGCGTGAAGTGCGTGAGCAGCGCCCTCACGCCAGGCGGTGGGGCCGGCTCGACGGACACGAGTCCCGGCTGTAGAGCGGCGATCAAGTCATGCCAGATGGACGCGGCGCCCGAGACGCCGCTCACGTCGTGCATCGAGTCGCCCTCGAAGTTGCCGACCCATACACCGACCGTGAATTGCCGAGAGAAGCCGATGCACCAGTTGTCTCGCATGTCCTCGCTGGTGCCGGTCTTGACCGCCGTCCACGCCGCGGTATCGAGATGACTGTCGAGGCCGAATGTCACCGCGCGCGCGGCCGGATCGCCGAGGATATCGTCCACGACGAAGGTCGCATCCGCCGGCAGCAGCCGGATGGAGCGGGGAGGCTCCGGAGCGCGGATCAGCGTGAGCGGTGACCACAGGCCGCCGCGCGCGAGCGTGCGGTAGGCCTGCGCCTGCTGCCACAGCGTGACTTCCGCCGACCCGAGCGCGAGCGAGTAGCCGTAATACTCGCCGCTCCTCGTGATGCCGGCATAGCCCAGGGCGTGCAGCCGGTCGCGAAACGCATCGACGCCCACGAGCACCAGCGTGCGCACGGCCGGCACGTTGAGAGAGCTCGCGAGCGCGGTCCGCACGCTCACGAGGCCTTTGAAGTCGTGATCGTAGTCCTGAGGAATGTACACACCGCTCGCGGTGTCGAGACTGAGCGGCGAGTCGGCGAGCAGCGAGGCTGCCGTCAGGTATCGCCGCTCGAGCGCGAGCTCGTAGAGGAAGGGTTTGAGCGTGGATCCCGCCTGACGAGCCGCTCGCACCCCGTCGACATCCGGCGAGCGCGAGTATGGTCCCCCGGACGCGACGTAGGCGAGCACCTCTCCGGTCGCATTGTCCACGACCAGCGCCGCGCCGTCCCGGACGTTGTGGTCGGCGAGCAGGATCAGGTGGCTGCGCACGATGTCGCGGGCGAACCGCTGAATGCGCGCATC
>JASHSR010000012.1 GCA_030038645.1 Gammaproteobacteria bacterium | reverse complement strand
CGCGCGAAGCGCAACTGTCGCGCCGAGCGCGGGCCCCGGCCCGAGCCCGGCGGTGGCGCTAAGCACGGCGCCCGTCCCGAGGGCCGCCTCGCCGGCCGAAGCGCGTCCCCGGCTGTTCGTGCTCGATACCAACGTGCTCATGCACGATCCCACCGCGCTCTTCCGCTTCGAGGAGCACGATATCTACCTGCCCATGGTGGTGCTCGAGGAGCTCGACGCCCACAAGAAGGGCCTCTCGGAGGCCTCGCGCAACGTCCGCCAAGTGAGCCGCTTCCTCGACGAGATGATGCGCGGCGCGACCAAGGAGCAGATCGACCGGGGACTCGCGCTCCCCTCGGCCTACTCGGGCAACCACGGCAAGAAGGCCTCGAGCGGGCGCCTGTTCTTCCAGACGCGCCAGCTCTCCACCACGCTGCCCGAGAGCCTTCCGGGGCAGCGCGCGGACAACGCGATCCTCGCGCAGACGCTCGCCTTGCAGAACGAGAGTCCCGCCGCGCAGGTCACGCTCGTCTCCAAGGACATCAACCTGCGCATCAAGGCCTCGGTGCTCGGCGTGCACGCGGAGGACTACTACAGCGACAAGACGCTCGAGGACACGGACGTCATCTACTCAGGCATGACCGCCCTGCCCTCCGATTTCTGGGAGCAGCACGGCAAGCACATCCGCTCCTGGAAGGAGGCCGACCGAACGTTCTACGAGGTGCAGGGGCCCCTCGTGCGGGAATGGCAGGCGAACCAAGGCGTCTACGAGGAGAGAGACGGCGGCATCGAGGGGATCGTCCGCCAGGTCCGCGGCGATACGGCCGTCGTGGAGCTCACGCGCGACTACCGCACCGAGCGCCACAGCGTCTGGGGCATCAGCGCGCGCAACCGCGAGCAGAACTTCGCGCTCAATCTGCTGCTCGACCCGGAGATCGACTTCGTCACCATCCTCGGCCCCGCCGGCACCGGCAAGACGTTGCTCGCCCTCGCCGCCGGCCTCGCCCAGACGCTCGACTCCAAGCGCTTCATCGAGATCATCATGTCGCGTGTGACGATTCCGCTCGGCGAGGACATCGGCTTCCTTCCGGGCACGGAGGAGGAGAAGATGGAGCCGTGGATGGGCGCGCTGATGGACAACCTCGAGGTCCTCACGCAGAGCGAGGAAGGCGGCACCTGGGGCCGGGCGGCGACGAACGACCTGCTGCGCAGCCGCATCAAGATCCGCTCGCTCAACTTCATGCGGGGGCGGACGTTCCTCAACCGCTATATCATCGTGGACGAGGCTCAGAACTTGACGCCGAAGCAGATGAAAGCGCTCATCACCCGGGCCGGCCCCGGGACCAAGCTCGCCTGCCTCGGCAACGTCGCCCAGATCGATACCCCCTATCTCAGCGAGACGACTTCGGGTATGACATATGCCGTGAGCCGTTTCCGCGGCTGGGCCCACTCGGGCCATGTTACGCTCGTACGCGGAGAGCGCTCCCGGCTCGCGGACTATGCGTCGGACACTTTGTAATGATCGGTAACCGCGCAGACATCGGTAACGAAGGCGGCCGAAACTCGCCCTTGCGGCCGCGGTCGAATCCTCGGGCCGTGGAAGCCGCCCTCGACCGGATCATGCGCAGCGCCCCTCACACTCCGCTCCAGAAGCTGCTCGTCTTCTTTTGCATCGCCGTCTTCGCGGCCTGCTCCACGGCCGCGCTCGCCCAATCCGAGATGGATCTGCCGGACATCGGCAATCCGGCCGGCGCCGTCTTCAGCAAGAACGACGAGTTCGCCTACGGCATGATGGTCGAGCGCGAGATGCGGGCCGAGAACCAGATCCTCGAGGACCCCGAGACGCAGGAGTACATCCAGTCCCTCGGCACGCGGCTCGCGGCCCAGTCGAGCATGGGGGCCGCGAACTTCCACTACTACGTGATCGACGATCCCGCCATCAACGCCTTCTCGGTGCCCTACTTCATCTTCTGCAACTACGGTCTCATCCTCGCCACGGAGAACGAGTCCCAGCTCGCCGGCGTGCTCGCCCACGAGACGGCGCACGACACTCAGCACCACATCGCGCGCGACATCCAGGCGCAGACTCGGCGGACCCTCACGGCCGCGGCCGCCATGCTCGCGGCGGTCCTGATCGGCGCGGCAGGCGGCGGCGCCCCCGCCATCGAGGGAGGCATCGCCGCCGCGCAGGGCATGGAGGTACAGGCGGAGATCAACTTCACGCGCGGCGAGGAGGAAGAGGCCGACCGCGTCGGCATGCAGTATCTCGAGAAGGCCGGCTTCGATCCGGAGGGCATGCCGGATTTCTTCGAGACCTTGCAGCAGCGGTACGGGTACGAGGAGGGTCTCATCCCGAGGTTCCTCCTCGACCACCCGGTCACCTCGGATCGCATCGCCGATGCGCGCGCCCGCGCGGCGCATATGCAGCGCCCGAAGGATCTGAAGGACTCCGTCGACTACTCGCTCGTTCGCGAGCGGCTGCGGGTGCTCACGGCGCCGGAGGGCTACGACATCCTCGGCTATTACCGCAAGCGCCTCGAGACGCGCACCCCGGCGCTGGCCGACCAGTACGGCGAGGCCATCGCGCTGCTCAAGGCGAACCGCCCGACGGATGCCGTGGAGGTGCTCGAGCCGCTCGTCGCGCAGTACCAGAGCCTCACCCTGCTGCGCTCGGCCCTCGGCCAGGCCCAGATCGCGGCTGGGCAGATCCACGACGGGCTCAACACGTTCTCGCAGGCGGAGACGCTCTTCCCGCGCAACGTCCCGCTCACCGTCCGGTATTCGGAGGCACTCATCAAAATCGGCAGGCCCAAGCAGGCGCAAGATCTGCTCGATGACCTGTTCGATACGTTCGATCCGACGCCGAGGCAGATCCAGCTCATCGCCCAGGCGGCGAGCGACGCCGGGGACAAGGGCGATGCGTACGAC
>JASHSR010000011.1 GCA_030038645.1 Gammaproteobacteria bacterium | reverse complement strand
TGTGACCGAGCAGATACAGATCGCCGATCGCATCGAGGATCTTGTGCTTGACGAACTCGTCCTCGTAGCGCAGGCCGTCCTCGTTCAGCACGCGGAAGTCATCGAGCACGATCGCGTTGTCGAGGCTGCCGCCCAACGCGAGATTGCGCGAGCGCAGCATCTCGAGGTCGCGCATGAAGCCGAAGGTGCGCGCGCGGCTCACCTCCTTCAGAAAGGAGGTCGTCGAGAAATCCATCGAGGCGCGCTGCGAGCGGCGTTTGAAGATCGGATGGTTGAACTCGATCTCGAAATTCACCTTGAAGCCGTCGAACGGATGGAACTGCGCCCATTTGTCTCCGTCCGCGACGCGCAGCGGCTTCTTGATGCGGATGAAGCGCTTCGGCGCGCGCTGCTCCTCGATGCCGGCCGACTGCAGCAGGAACACGAACGGGCCCGCGCTGCCGTCCATGATCGGCACCTCGGGCGCGCTCACCTCCACCTCCGCGTTGTCGATGCCGAGGCCCGCGAAGGCCGACAGCAAATGCTCGACGGTGGAGACCCGCACGCCGCCCTTCACGAGCGTCGTGCCGAGCACCGTGTCTCCGACATTCTCGGCGTGCGCCTCGATGTGGGGGGAAGCCGGCAGATCCGAGCGCTTGAATACGATGCCGGTGTCGACCGCGGCCGGGTGCAAGGTCATCAGCACCTTCTTGCCCGTGTGCAACCCGACGCCCGTCGCGCGGATGGAGTTCTTCAGAGTGCGTTGTCCGACCATGGGCCTCGAGCTTACCGGAAGCGGCAGCCGTTTCTTAGAGCCGCAAACCGCCGATACCGTAGCACGGCGGCCATCCAACTCCAAACGGCCGATCTCACATTGCCGCGCCGAAGTGACGGGCGGGCGCCGCCCCGGGCGACGGGCCCATCGTCCCCGCGACGCGGGCGGGAGCGCGATCAACGGCCCATCCCTGGGCCTCTCGCGCGCAGACGCTCAGTCGGCCTGGCGGCGCAGGAACGCCGGAATGTCGAGCAGGTCCTCCGAGCCCTGATCCGGGCGCAAGCCGTCGCCGACCGCGCGCTGGCGCTGCACCGTCGGCTTGTCGAGCGCCGCGTAATCGCTGCTCGACAGCGGCTGCGCGCGGCGAACCACGCGCATCGGAGGCTCGCGCGACGCATCGCGGGCCGCCGAAGCGTCGCGCGCGCCAGGATGCCGCACGGCGGTCGCCGGCCGGCCGAGACCCGTGGCCACGACTGTAACGCGCACCTGATTCGTAAGATCCGGGTCGATGACCGTGCCCACGACGACGGTCGCGTCTTCGGATGCAAACTGTTTCACAATGTTGCCAACCTCCTGGAACTCGCCGATCGACAGATCCATGCCGGCGGTGACGTTCACGAGGATGCCGTGGGCGCCGGCCAAGTTGATGTCCTCGAGCAGCGGCGAGGAGACGGCCGCCTCGGCCGCCTCGCGCGCGCGGCTCTCGCCGCTCGCCGCGCCCGATCCCATCATCGCCATGCCGGTCTCCGCCATCACGGTGCGCACGTCGGCGAAGTCGACATTGATGAGGCCCGGGCGCGTGATGAGCTCCGCGATGCCCTGGACGGCCCCCTGCAGCACCTGGTTCGCGGATTTGAACGCATCGAGCAGCGTCGTCTGCGGCCCGAGCACCGTGAGCAGCTTTTGATTCGGGATGGTGATGAGCGAGTCGCAGAACTTGCCGAGCTCGGAGATCCCGTGCTCCGCGACCAGCGAGCGCTTGCCGCCCTCCATCTCGAACGGCTTGGTCACGACGGCGACCGTGAGGATGCCGAGCTCCCTCGCGACCTGGGCCACGACGGGAGCCGCTCCCGTTCCGGTTCCGCCTCCCATGCCCGCGGTGATGAACAGCATGTCGCAGCCCTCGACGAGCTCGACGACGCGGTCGCGGTCCTCCATCGCGGCCTGCCGGCCGACCTCCGGGTCGGCCCCCGCGCCGAGCCCCTTCGTGATGTTGCAGCCGATCTGCAGCGCGGTCTTGACCTTCGAGTGCTTGAGCGCCTGCGCATCGGTGTTGACGCACATGAAGTCGACCCCCTCGATGCCGCTCGCGACCATGTGCGCGACGGCGTTGCCGCCGCCCCCTCCGACGCCGATCACCTTGATGACGGCGCTCTGACTGTATGCATCCATTAGCTCGAACATTGATTGAAGCTCCTCTCGGCGAAACGGTTGGTGGAATTCCCGGCGTTGTCTCGCGCCTGCGTTCTCTTGCGTCTGTCAGCTTTCAAATCGGCTCTCCCCTTCGTCCCTAGAAGTTGCCCTGGAACCAGGCGCGCATGCGGTCGAGGACCGTCTTGGCGCCTCCGAGCGGGCGGCGATGCCGCGCCGGCAGGGCGTTGTCGCGGCCGTAGAGCAGCAGCCCCACGCCCGTGGAGAAAATCGGATTGCGGACCACCTCGGCGAGGCCCTGGACCTGCTGCGGCAGGCCGAGCCGTACCGGCATGTGAAACACCTCTTCGGCGAGCTCGATGGCGCCCTCCATCTTGGCGCTGCCCCCGGTGAGCACGACGCCCGCCGCGATCGCCTCCTCGAAGCCGCTGCGGCGCAGCTCCTCGTGCACGAGGCTGAAGAGCTCCTCGTAGCGCGGCTCGACGATCTCCGCGAGCGTCTGGCGCGCGAGGCGCCGCGCCGGGCGCTCCCCGACGCTCGGCACCTCGATGGTCTCGTCGGGGTTCGCGAGCTGCGAGAGCGCGCACGCGTAGCGGACCTTGATGTCCTCCGCGTGCTGCGT
>JASHSR010000117.1 GCA_030038645.1 Gammaproteobacteria bacterium | reverse complement strand
GCCGTCGACTCGCTCGCGCCGTTCGCGGCGCTCGTGGCCGCGGCCGGCGGGCCGGTGTCGGGTGAGCTCGCTTGGGCCAGCGCGAAGGTGCTACCCGCCGCCATGCAGAGCGTCGCCGCCGCAGTGATGCCTCGTCCTATCCATCCAGCGCTCATGTTCGCCTCCTCAGGTCTCTTCCTCAGCCGGCGCAGCACGATGTGTGCCGGTGGGTGGCGGACGCGTGCGTGTCGCGGCGCGGCTGGATGCGTGGGAGAAGCATGGCGGGACGTGTGAGGACGCGTGGCGAAACTTGGCGGGGCGCGCGGCGGAACGTGGCGCGGCACGCGGCGGAACGCGTGGGGGGACGCGTGGCGACGCGGGGCGGGACGTGGCGACGCGTGGCACACGAGTTGCAGCTCGTGCGTCACGCTCTCGCTCGCCCTTTGCGGCCGAGCCGTCGCTCGAGGCCATTTGTAGAGCGCGCGCAGTGGCGTCCGAGGTTGGAGCTCGCGCCGCGAATGAGGAGCGCGAAGAGGAGTTCGCGTAGAAAGAGGGCTCGACCGGCCGCGGCACGGCGCCCCGCCCATGGGCGCGAACGGCGCCGGCGGCCGCCGGAGCGGACATGCGAATCGGAGTCATGCTGCGTCATTACGATCAGCACGCCGGCGGCGTGAAGGTCTACACGCGCGAGCTGCTCGAGGCGCTGTTCGCCCTCGACGCCCCGCACGAGTTCGTGCTCCTCTACAGAAACCCTGCGCTCGTCGGCACTTACGAACGGCAACACCGCGTCACCGAAGCGCCCGTCGTGGGCAGGACCGTGCTGGGGTGGGATCAGATCGGCGTCCCGGGCGCCGTCCGGCGGCTCGGCATCGATGTGCTGTTCAATCCCAAATACTCCATCTCGCTCTCGGTCGGCTGTCCGACGGCCTGGGTCTGCCACGGCCTCGATTGGTACGTGATGCCCGAGGCGTCCCGCTTCATCGACCGGCTGAGCCATCGCTACCTCGTGCCGAGGTACGCCGCCAAGGCGGATGCGATCATCGCCGTCTCGGACGTGACACGCGAGCACGTAATGCATTTCTTACATGTCGCGCCGGAGCGCGTGCACACCGTCTATTCCGGGGTCAATGCCGCCTTCAGGGCTCCGGTCCGCGCGAGCGACCTCGAGTCGGTTCGCGCGCAGTACCGCTTGCCGGAGCGCTTCCTGCTCTACGCGGGCGCGGTGTATCCGCCGAAGAACTTCACGCGGCTCATCCAGGCGTTCGCGCGCGTCGGGCCCGCGAGGGGGGTGCCGCTCGTCATCGCAGGCGGGGAGAACCGCTTCCTCTCCGAGGATGAGTTGAAGGAGCCGCAGCGGCTCGGACTCGGGGACTGGGTGCACTGGGCCGGCTGGGTACCGAGCGAGACGATGCCCGCGCTCTATCGCCTCGCGGAGGCGCTCTTGCTCCCCTCGCTGTTTGAATCATGCGGCCTGCCCGTGCTCGAGGCGATGGCGGCCGGCTGCGCCGTCGTGACCTCCAACCGTTACGGGACGAAGGAGCTGGCCGAAGGCGCCGCCGTGCTCGTCGATCCGGAATCGGTCGAGGATATCGCGGGCGGCATCGGACGGGTCCTCGACGATACGGCGCTGCGAGCGTGGTTGGCGGAAGCGGGCCGCAAGCGCGTGGCGCGATTCAGCTGGCAGCGCTGCGCGCGCGAGACGCTCGCCGTGCTCGAAGGCATCGCGGAGCGCGAATGAGCCTCACGAAGCGGCAGAAGACGAGCGTCGCTGCGATCGCGAAGCGCGAGGCGTGGCCGGGTGCCGCGCCGCCGCGAGAGCGAGGCAGCGGCGAGCGGCACGCCGCCGGGACTCTGCGCTTCGGCGTCCTCGTGGGCACGGCTGCTCGGGATGGGGCGACTCGCGGCACGCGCCTGGGCACGGGTGCGGCCCCGGGTCCGGCCACGCGTCCACGCCCGCATGCGGAGGAGGCGTTCCTCACGGACTGGCAGCGCGCCGTGATCGCGAGCCTGACCGATACCGAGGGTGTCGAGCGGGAAGAAGACGACGAGCTCGCACCGCCGCAGGGTGTCGAGGCGGCTCGCGAGCGCCGGCTCGACTTCATTCTGAGCTTTGCGCCTCCCGCGGCCGGCCGCGAGCTCATCGAGAGCGCCCGCTGGGGTGTCTGGCAGTTCGTCTTCGGCGACTGGCGGCGCTACCGCGGGGAATCGGACGGCTTCTGGGAGATCGTGGACGATTCGGAGCTGGCGGTCGCGATGCTGGTGCAGCTGCAGGCCGATCCGGACGCCGTGCGAGTCCTCGCGGAAGGGACGATCCGCAGCCACCCATTCCTGCCTTCCGCCACGGCATCGAGGCTGAGGGAAGTCGCGGCGCACTGGCCACGGCAGATCTGTTTGAAGCTGCTCGATGGAGCGCACGCTTGCATGAGGACCGAGCTCGTGCGCGCGTCGATCCCGGCGGCCCAGCCTCGGCGGGCCGCCGATCGGCTCGCGTTCCTCGCGCGAGGGGCATTCCGGTGCGCGCGCTATCAGCTGCAGCAGCTGCTGCGGCACGACCACTGGAACATCGGCGTCCTCGACGCTCCGATCGCCTCGCTGCTGCAGCCGCGGCCGACGCCCGAGCCGCGCTGGCTCAAGGCGCCGAGACGGCGGGAGTTCTACGCCGATCCCTTCGCGATCGCCCGAGGCGGCCGGTGCACTCTCTTTTGCGAGCGCGTCGATTACCGCACCGGGCGCGGCAGCATCGTGGCCTTCGACCTCGACGCGCCGGAGCGGGAGCAGCCGGTCGATATCGGTCCCCCCGTCCACCGTTCCTACCCGTACCTGCTCGAGCACGAGGGTCGCCTCTACTGCATTCCCGAGATCTCCGAGGCGAACGAGGTCGCGCTCTACGAGGTGGAGCGCTTTCCCGACCGCTGGCGGCGCGTGGCGACCCTTCTCTCCGGACAGCCGCTCATCGACGTCACGCCCTTCCGTTACGAGGACCGGTGGTGGCTCACGGCGAGCCTGCCGGCGAGCCGCGGCGCAAACTGCGAGCTGCACGCGTACTTCGCCGACGCGCTCTCGGGCCCCTGGCATCCACACCCCGCCAACCCCGTCAAGGTGGATTTGCGCTCCGCCCGGCCGGGAGGCACGCCGTTCTGGAGCGACGGCGCTCTTTATCGTCCGGCGCAGGACTGCACCGGCCGCTACGGCCGCCGGGTGGTGATCAACCGCATCGTGACGCTCACGGAGCGCGTCTTCGAGGAGGAGTACGCCGCCACGGTCGAGCCGCCGAGCCGCGGGCGCTACACCGAGGGG
>JASHSR010000002.1 GCA_030038645.1 Gammaproteobacteria bacterium | reverse complement strand
GCTTGAGTACCTGAACGCTGGCTTCTCGTTCCTCGGCCATTTAGCTTGAGAGTTCAATGGGTTGTTCGTAGAGCGCGCCGAATGATGTTAACACAGCGACTCTCGCGCTCTGGAACGCCGTTCACGGTTTTCCCCCCGTCTCGAATCGCGCCCATCCCGGGTCGGGCGCGAAACGAGAACCACATCGCTCCGCGAGCTGCCGCAGCCGGCTCACCACGGCCGCGACTCCGCGGCTGCGAGCGTACGCGATCGGCCCGCCGCGAAACGGCGCGAAGCCGGTGCCGAAAATCACGGCCGCATCGAGCAGATCCGCCTCGGCGACCACCCCCTCGCGCAGACAGGCAACCGACTCGTTGACGAGCGCAAGGATCAGCCGATCCTCGAGGTCGGGCGGCACGGGTCCCGCGGCGGGCTTGACGGGCTTGCCGTCCTGCCAGCGATAGAAGCCCTCGCCCGTCTTGCGCCCGAGCTTCTTCGCCGCGACGAGCTGTTTGAGCCGGCCCAGCTCGGGCGCCGGCCGGCCGAGCTCGGCCGCGATGATCTCCCCCACGTCGCTCGCCACATCGAGCCCCACCACGTCGGCGAGCTCGATCGGCCCCATCGGCATGCCGAACCGCACGGCGGCCTCGTCGATCGAGGCGAGAGCGATGCCTTCCTCGCCGGCGAGCATCGCCTCATTGAGATACGGGATCAGCACGCGATTGACGACGAATCCCGGCGCGCTGCGGCAGGGCACGGGCAGCTTGTCGAGCCGGCGCGCGAAGGCGAGCGCCGCTTGCACGACGGCCGGATCGGCCGCGGCGGATTGCACCACCTCGACGAGCGGCATCTGCGCGACAGGGTTGAAGAAGTGCAGCCCGACGAGGCGCTCGGGCCTCGCGAGCTTCGCGGCGAGCGGCTCGAGCGTCAAGCTCGAGGTGTTCGTCGCAAGCAGCGCATCCGGCTTCATGCGCGGCTCGAGCGTCGCGTACAGCTCGCGCTTCGCGTTCAGGCTCTCGAAGATCGCCTCGATCACCACGTCCGCAGCGGGAACCGCGTCCCCCGCCACGTCCGCGCGCAAGCGGCTGCGCGCCGCGGCGATCGTCTGCGGGTCGCGCAGCCGCTTCTCGAACAGCTGCGCGGCGCGCTCGAGCGCCGGCGCGACGAATTCCTCGGCGCGATCCTGCAGAGTGACCGTGAAGCCGCGCAAGGCGCACCAGGCCGCGATGTCCCCGCCCATCACGCCCGCGCCGATGACATGAACGTGCTTGACGCTCGGGGCGGCCGCCGCACCCCCGCGCGGATCGCCGGGGGACCGCGTGCCGCCGAGCGATTTCAGCCGGTCCTGCAGCAGGAAGACGCGCACGAGGTTGCGGGCCGTCTCCGTGCCGAAAAGATCCGCGATCGAGCGCGCCTCGGCGACGAACGCCCCCGCGCCGCGCGCGCCGTGCCTCGCCCAGAGCTCGATCAGCGCATACGGGGCGGGGTAATGCTCGCGGGGTGCCTTCGCCGCCACTTGTTTGAGCAGAATCGGCCGCACGAGGGGACGCACCGGCGCGAGGCTCAGCACGCGCTCCACGAGCGGCGCGGAGCGCCGCGGCGGAGGATGCAGCACGCAGGCGCGCGCCGCCGAGTCGAGCTCTCCGGCGGCGACGAGACGATCGACGAGCCCGATGCGCAGCGCGCGGTCGGCGCGCACGGGTCGTCCGGTCAGCATCATCTCCATCGCCGGGCGCACGCCGAGGAGCCGCACCGATCGCACGGTCCCGCCGAACCCCGGGTGGATGCCGAGCTGGATCTCGGGCAGGCCGAGCGCGAGACGCTCGTCCCGCACGGCGACTCTATAGCGGCATGCGAGCGCGAGCTCGAGGCCGCCGCCGAGCGCAAAGCCGTGGATCGCCGCGACCGTCGGGCAGCGCAGCGCCTCGATGCGATCGAGCACGAGCTGCCCCGCGCGGGCGAGCTCGAAGCCTTGCTCGGCGCTCTCGAGCGTCGTGAACTCCTTCACGTCCGCGCCCGCGATGAAGCCGCTCGGCTTGCCCGAGCGAATGACGACGCCGCGGGGCGGCGACCCCGCGAGCGACTCGAGGAGCCGGCCGAGCTCCTGCATCACCCCGCGCGCGAGCACGTTCGCGGAGACTCCGGGCGTATCGAGCGTGAGCCAGACGATCGCATCGGCATCGCGCTCCATCTTCCAGGCAGCAGTCGGCATGGCGGCACCGCTTTCGGGCATGACGGGAGGGGAGGGGCGTTACGCGGCGGTATTGCGCCTCAGCGCCTCGGGCTCGACCTCGAAGTCGCAGACGAGCGGCCGGTGGTCGGAATACCGCACATCGGGGACGCGGAACTGCGTCACCTCGATGCCGGCGCTCACGAGGATGAAGTCGAGCTCGATCCGCGGCACGCGCGCCGGGAACGACGGCAAGCCCGCGGCATTCGCGCTCCGCAGCCCCGTCGCGCGCATGAACAGGTAGATCTCGTGCGTGCCCCAGAAGGTGTTGAAGTCGCCCGCGACGATGACGGGCTTCGAGGATTTCATGATCAGGTCGTGCAAGGAGCGCAGCTGGGATTGGCGCTGCCGGTACTTGAGCGAGAGATGCACCAGGAACACGCACACGTGCTCGAGCTCGAGCTCGATGATGAGCCGTTTGATCCCGGTATCGAAGTAGTGGAAGCGCGCGCCCGTGACGTGCGGTGCCGAGAGGAACGCGTTCGCCTGCTTGCGAACGATCGGCACGAACTGATTGATGGAGCTCGCTCCGTACTTGCACTCGTACGCGGAGTAGTGGCCGAGCTCGTGCGCGATGTAATCGACCTGGTTGACCATCCCCGTGCGGATGGAGCCGGTGTCGACCTCGATCAGCCCGGCGATATCGGGATGCTCGGCGCGCAGGAACTCCGTGATGCCGAGCAGGACGCGCCGGTTGCTGCGCAAGTAGCCGGCGCCCGGGAGGGGAAGGTGGAATGCGGGACCCGTGCCTGTAGCGTATCGAATGTTGTAGACGACTATACGCAATGCAGCCGGTCCCGGCATCGTTCGGACTCCCCATTCTACTCGATGCGACGCAGCGCGGCCGTTTTGCCGCCCGCCGCGAGCTGTGCGAGACTGCGCGAGGCCGCGTAGCGGACCGTCACTCCGCGGCGCCGGAGATCCGCAATGTCGCAAGCGAACCCGATCCGACTGTTCGTCACCCACCTGTGGGAGGCGAGCGACGATTATCTGCGGGTGTTCGAGTACCTCGAGAGTGCGCGAAACTTCTACTACCGCAGCTTCAGCACACCGGACCGCCGCCCCGTCGGCGACAAGGAAGCCCTGAAGGAGGATCTGCGGCGGCAGATCGCGCCGACCGAGACCGTCATCGCCCTCTCGAGCCTGTTCGACCGCGACCAGGATCTCCTCACGTTCCAGCTGCTTTATGCGCAGGCTTGCCAGAAGCCCGTCATCCTGCTCAAGCGCTTCGGGGAGTCCCGGCCCGTGCCGAAGACGTTGACCGACCTCGCGAACGAGGTGGTCGAGTGGGATGAGCGAGCGCTGGTCGACGCGGTGCGCCGCCAGGCGCGTCACGAGGACACAACGCGCTGGGACGTCATCGAGTTCAAGCTCGACTGAGCTCGCGCGACCTGCGGACGCTCTGCGCCCGCAGGCTCCGGAGCCTCACGCCTCGGCGAGGTACAGCGGCACGACTTGCGCGGCGGCCGGGTGACGCGCCGCCGGTGCGCTGCGCGGAAGAGCCGAGAAAATGAGGACGACGGATGAGGCGAGCCGGTCCGCCTCATCGTTCGACATCTTGCGAATCGTCGCTCGCGCGGCATCTTCGCCGCGCAGCATCGGACGCTCGCGCGTGAAGCTGAGGCTGACGGCACGGAACTCCTCGCGGATCTCCCGCGGCAGCTCATCCTCGGAGATGTCGGACAAGTAGTTGCGGTACGCCTCGACCAGCCGGTCCTTGATCGAGCCCGAGCGCGCGAGCGAGAGCGTCGCGCCTTGAAATTTCTCCCACGCCGTGTTCATGCCGACCTCGGCCGGCGTGGGTGGACAGGGCGCCCACGCCGTATTGTTGTTCTTTACAGGTCCTGTGCGTTCAAGCCCGTAGCGGCGGAATATAGCGCAGTCTCTAGCAAAAACAACGTAAGTCGAGACGAAAGTCGCACTCGGGTGAGGGGAGTGGAACACCCCAGAGAGCCGGCGCGGCGAGCATGGACCTCGAGAGGCCTAAAAGAAGAAGTGACATGAATAGTATATCTTAGTACATTGATAATACTTGTTATATCCTGCTCAAGACAGGCGGTCGCTGAAAGACCCTAACGCTCGGGCCGCGCGCCCAGAGCCCTGGAGGCATCCGGGCCCGCCGATCGACAGCCTGCGGATCGCGAGGCCGCGGGTGCGCCGTCGCAAGCGTGTCCGCCAGCGCGCCTTGCCGAGCGAATGGCGCGCCGAGGCGTCGAGGGCCGCACGGATGGCAAATTCGGAGCGGCCCCGCGGCCGCCGAGCTGACGGCCATCCCAGCAAATCGGGCACAAACAAGCCTTCATCTGTGACGCCGCCGTCAGAAGCCGCGCGCACATCGCCACGCGCTGTGGTCTGGCGTATCATCGGGTCGTTGTGATCATGAGGCCAAACTAACCGTGGACCTATTTTCGCCGCGACATCTGCTCATCCTGCTCGTGATCGTGCTGCTCATCTTCGGCACCAAGAAGCTGAAGTCGTTCGGCTCGGACCTCGGCGCGGCCTATCGCGGATTCAAGGATTCGATGCGAGACGCTGAGCAGGACAAGCCGGAGCAGTCCTCGACGCCGCAGGATGCCAAGCAGATCGCAAGCTCCGAGAAGCCGGC
>JASHSR010000116.1 GCA_030038645.1 Gammaproteobacteria bacterium | reverse complement strand
GGTCCAACGTGCTCGCGATATCGGCCGCGGCGCTGCTGCTCACGATCCTGGCGACGATCTATCCGGCCGTGCGCGCGGCCCGAGTTCCTCCAGCCGATGCGCTGCGCTACGAATAGAGCCATGAGCAGCTTCTACGAGTGGCTGCTCGCGACGCGCTACCTGCGCTCGACGCACCGGCGCGGCTTCGTGTCCTTCATCTCGCTCACCTCCGTCGCCGGGATCGCGCTCGGCATCGCCGTGCTGATCGTGGTGCTCTCGGTCATGAACGGCTTCGGGCGCGAGCTGCGCATCCGGATGCTCTCCGTCACGGCGCATGCGACGCTCGAGGGACTCGACGGGACGCTCGCCGACTGGCGCGCGGCCCAGGCGGCCGCCCTGCGCGAGCCGGGCGTGATCGCCGCGGCCCCGTACGTCGACGACTTCGCGATGCTTGCGCACGGCCAACGCGTCATCGGCACGCAGGTGCGCGGCGTGATCCCCGCCGAGGAGCGCAAGACGACCGGCCTCGCCCAGCGCTTGACGGCCGGCCGGATCGGCGCGCTCACGCCGGGGTCGTACCACATCATTCTCGGGTCGGCGCTCGCTTCCGACCTCGGCGCCGGGGTTGGAGACTCGGTGGTGCTGATCGCGCCGCAGGGCACCGCGACGCCGACCGGGATCGAGCCGCGCATGCGCCGCTTCTACGTGACCGGCATCTTCCACTCCGGGATGTACCAGTACGACAGCGCGCTCGCCCTCATCAGCATGTCCGACGCCGAGCGCGTGTATGATCTCGCGGGCGCGACCGGCGTCCGCCTCGCGCTCGCGGATCCGTTCCGCGCGCCGCAAACCGTGCGGGCGCTCGCCCTTGCGCTCGGCGGGGGCTTTTACGTGAGCGACTGGACGAAGAAGAACGTGAACCTGTTCCGCTCGATCGAGATCACCAAGTCGATGCTGTTCGTCATCCTGCTCATGATCGTCGCCGTCGCCGCCTTCAACATCATCGCGACGCTCGTGATGATCGTGAAGGAGAAGCAGGGCGACATCGCGATCCTGCGCACGCTCGGCGCGGCTCCGCCCAACGTGCTCGCGACCTTCGCGCTGCAGGGCGTGATCATCGGCCTCGCGGGAACGGTAAGCGGCGCGGCGCTCGGCATCCTGGTCTCGCACAACGTCGAGTTCCTGGTGCACTCCCTCGAGCACCTGCTCGGGACCCACTTCCTCGACCCGCGCGTCTACGACATGAGCGATTTGCCCGCGTACGTCGAGTGGACGGACGTGCTCAAGGTCTGCGGCGTCACGTTCGCGCTGTGCGCGCTCGCGACGCTCTATCCCGCCTGGCGGGCCGCGCGCACGGAGCCGGCGGAGGCGCTGCGGCATGAATGAGGCGAGCCTCGGCGGTCCCCATCCGGGCAATGCGAGCCGCGCGCCCGACGCCGCTCACGCGTCCCCGGAGCCGGCGCGCGCGTCCGGCGAGCCGGGCGGTCTCGTCCTGCACGCGACCGATGTCCGCAAGAGCTTTCGCCAGGGCCCTGTCACGCTCGAGGTGCTCCGCGGAGCGAATCTCGCGGTCGCGGGAGGCGAGCGCGTCGCGATCGTGGGCGCCTCGGGCTCCGGCAAGACGACGCTGCTGCAGATCCTCGGCGGCCTCGACCGCCCGACCGCCGGCCGGGTGCTCGTCGCGGGCGAGGACATCCATCGGCTCGACGAGCAGGCGCGCGGCCGGCTGCGCAACCGCGCGATCGGCTTCGTCTATCAATTCCATCACCTGCTGCCCGAGTTCTCGGCTCTCGAGAACGTTGCGATGCCGCTCCTCGTGCGTCGCGCTCCCGTCGCCGAGGCGCGCGCCCGCGCCCGGGAGCTGCTCGAGCGAGTCGGGCTCGGCGAGCGGCTGACGCACCGACCGCACCAGCTCTCGGGAGGCGAGCGCCAGCGCGCGGCCGTCGCGCGTGCGCTCGTCACGCAGCCGCGCATCGTGCTCGCCGACGAGCCGACCGGCAATCTCGATGGGACGAACGCCGAGCAGGTGTTCGCGCTCATGCTCGAGCTGAACCGGGAGCGTGGGACGAGCCTCGTCGTCGTGACGCACGACACGCGGCTCGCCGCGAGGATGGAGCGGATTCTCACGCTCGAGCAGGGGATGCTGCTCGGCGAGGGCTATCCCGCGGTGGAGGCGGGCCGGCGGACGCGGTAGCGCCGGCTGAGGACGCGCCAGCGCCAGAGCAGCTCGAGCCCGAGCCAACCGAGCACGCCGCAGACGATCGCGCAGGCGAGACAGCCGACGAGGAACGGCTTCCACATCGGCCCGAGCCCGTGCTCGAGCCAGCCCCAGCTCAGCTTGAAGCCGAAGGCGTGCGGCGCACGGCCGGTGATCTCCGCGCCCACCCGGTATGCGATGTAGTAGATCGGGACCATGGTGAAGGGGTTGACGAGCAACGTCGTCGCCCAGACGGCCACGATGTTGAGCCGCCAGACGACCGCGACCAGCAGGGCGAGCGGCAGGTGCACCGGCAGGGGCAGGAAGCAGATCGCGAGGCCCGCGCCGAAACCCGCCGTGACGCCCCGCCGCTGCAGCGACCACAGCCGCGGATCGGTGAAGTGCGAGCCGAAGGCGCGCAGGTACCAGTGACGCTCGAGGGCCCGAGCGTGGGGTGCGATTCTCTTGAGCAGCTCGCGAGGCATAGGCGCGCATCACTCTAGCAGATATCATGGCGGGCCAACGTCGGGGTCAACGGAATCAAACGGATGTGGGAAATCGTACGGGCCGGCGGCCCGTTCATGTGGCCGATCGTCCTCGCCTCCATCGGCGCGGCCGCGATCATTCTCGAGCGCTGCTGGACGCTGCAGGAGAAGCGCGTGCTGCCGCGCGACCTGACCCGGCGTGTCTGGCAGCTGGTCGAGGCCAACCAGGTCAACGACAAGGTGATCGCGGCGCTCGAGCAGAACTCCCCGCTCGGCAAGGTGCTCGCCGCGGGGCTCGCGAACCGGCACCGCCCGCGCGAGATCATGATGGAGCGCCTCGAGGACGCGGGCCGCCACGTCGTGCACGACCTCGAGCGCTTCCTCAACACGCTCGGCACCATCGCGAGCATCTCACCGCTTCTCGGGCTGCTCGGCACCGTGACCGGCATCATCAAGGCGTTCGATGCCTTGCAGGCCGGGGCCGCCGGTGACCCGCGGATGCTCTCGGGAGGGATCGCCGAGGCGCTGATCGCGACGGCCGCGGGCCTCTGCGTCGCGATTCCGGCCCTCATCGGCTACCGCTACCTGCGCGGCCGCGTCGAGGGCTTCGTGATCGAGATGGAGAAGGACGCCATCAAGCTCGCCGACGCCCTCGAGGCGGCCGCGGCCGACGGGCTCGAGGGCATGCAGCCCGGGCTCGAGGCCGAGCGGTCCGGGCTCAAGGCGGCCCGCCGATGAACTTGAGGGCGCGCCGCCTCGAGGAGCCGGAGATCAATCTCGTCTCGCTGATCGACGTCGTGTTGATGATGGTCGTGTTCTTCATGCTGTCGAGCTCGCTCGTCAGCGAGGGACGGCTGCGCATCCATCTGCCGCAGGCGAGCAGCGTCCCGACCGAGCGGCCGAAGCTCGAGCCGCTCGTCGTCACGGTCACCCAGCAGGGCAGCTATCTCGTCAACGGCCGCGAGCTCGTCAACACGAGCCCGGACACGCTGCGCGCCGCGCTCGTGCAGCAGGCCGGCGCGAGCCGCAGCATGCGCGTGACCATACGCGCCGATGCGCGCACGACCCACCAGTCGGTCGTGACGGCCATGGACGTTCTCGCCCGGCTCGGGTTCGTGGAAATCAATATCGCGACGATCAACAGCGAGCCGGCGGGTCGGCCTTGAACGATACGGGCAGAGCCGAGGCGCAGGCGGCGCCGAGCGTACTCGGCACGTATCGGCGGCTGCTCGGGTATCTGCGCCGCCACATCGGGGCGTTCGCGTGCGGCATCGTGGGCTCGCTCGTGTACTCCGCGAGCATGGTGAGCTTCGCGCCGTTCGCCAAGGTCTTGGGCGACAAGACCTTCACCCACCCGGATCCGCGCATGATCGTGGTGCTGCCCCTCGTCGTCGTCGGCCTGTTCACGCTGCGTGGCCTCGGGAACTTCGTCCAGACGTACTTCATGGGCTACGTCGCCCGCAAGATCGTGGCCGAGCTGCGCCAGGAGATGTTCGAGCGGGTGCTGCGGCTGCCCCTCTCGTACTTCGACCGCAACGCGGTGGGGGACATGCTTTCGAAGCTCACGTACAACACGGAGCAGATCGGCCAGGCGAGCACCAACTCGATCGTGGTGATCTTCAGTACGACCCTCACCATATGCGGCTACGTCGCCTACCTGCTGTGGCTCAATTTCGAGCTGTCGCTCGCCGCGCTGCTCATGGCGCCGCTCGTGACCTGGATCGCGCGGCGCGTCAATTATTATTTTCGTCGCTACAGCCGTCGCATTCAGAACTCGATGGGCGATGTGACGCGGGTCGCCAAGGAGAGCTTCGACTCTCCCCGGCTCATCAAGGTCTACAACGCCGAGTCCCATCTCGATGCTCAGTTCCAGGCGGTGAACGAGCACAACCGCCGCTCGAACATGCGGCTCATCCTCACCACGGGTCTCGCCAACCCGATCATCCAATTCATCACGGCGATCGGAGCCGCATTCATCCTGTCGTACGCGATGGAGAGCAGCATCCACGGGCACATGACGACGGGCGCTCTGTTCGGCTTCTTCGCCGCCCTCGGCATGATCCCGCAGCCGATGCGCCAGCTGATCGGAGCGGCAGGACCCCTGCAGCAGGGGATCGCCGCCGCCGAGAGCATCTTCGAGCTGCTCGACGTCGCTCCGGAGCCTGCGGGCGGGGGACTGCACGCCGGGCGCGTGCGTGGAGAGGTGAGCTTCGATCGCGTTTCGTTCAGCTATGAAGGGGGCCGGGACACCGCCCTGCGCAACGTCTCGCTCGACGTGGCGGCCGGCGAGCGCATCGCCATCGTCGGGCGATCGGGGAGCGGCAAGTCGACGCTGGTGAGCCTGCTGCCGCGGTTCTACGACGCGACCGCGGGCAGCGTCCGGATCGACGGGCACGACGTCCGCGAGTACGACCTGCAGAGCCTGCGCGAGCAGATCGCCGTCGTCTCGCAGGATGTCATCCTGTTCAACGACACCATCCGCAACAACATCGCGTTCGGGCGCGACATCGCGCCCGATGCGATGGAGCGCGTCGCGGAGGCGGCGCACATTCTCGAGTTCGCCGCGAGCCAGGCGAAGGGCCTCGGCACCGTCGTCGGCGACCGGGGCATGCTGCTCTCGGGCGGACAGCGGCAGCGCATCGCGATCGCGCGCGCGTTGCTGAAGGACGCCCCCATCCTGATTCTGGACGAAGCCACGTCCGCTCTCGACACGGAGGCCGAGCGGCACATCCAGGCGGCGCTCGGCGAGCTCGTCCGCAACCGCACCACGTTCGTCATTGCGCATCGGCTCTCCACGGTCGAGCAGGCCGACCGCATCGTCGTGCTCAACGCGGGAGAGGTCGTCGAGTGCGGCACGCATGCGCAGCTCCTGGCCGCGGGCGGGCTGTACTCGCAGCTCTATCGCCTGCAGTTCAGCGACTGATCGGCGCGGAGCAGGGCCCGCGGGAATGGAGCGGCAGCTGACCGAGCTCTGGTATCGCCCGCGGAGCCGGCTCTCGCTCCTGCAGCCGCTCGCGTGGGTCTACGGCGCCGTCGTGCGCGTTCGCCGCTCGGCCTACGAGCGGGGCTGGCTGCGAGCGCATGGCGTGGGCAAGCCCGTGGTGGTGGTCGGCAATCTCACCGTCGGCGGGACGGGTAAAACCCCTCTCACGCTCTGGCTCATCGAGCGGCTGCGGGAGCGCGGCCTCGAGGCGGGCGTCATCGCGAGGGGCTATCGGCGGCGTGGCGGCCATGCGTCCGCGCGGCAAGGTCCGCAAGTCGTGCGCGCCGACTCCCTCTGGCAGCAAGTGGGCGATGAGCCGCTGCTCATCCACCGCCGGACCGGCTGCATCACGGTCGTCTGCGAGGACAGAGTCGCCGCCGCGCGGCGGCTCGCGGCGGAGCCGGTCGACGTGATCCTCTCCGACGACGGGCTGCAGCATTTGCATCTCGCGCGGGATTGCGAGATCGCGCTCATCGACGGGGCTCGAGGACTCGGCAACGGGCGCCTGCTTCCCGCGGGTCCGCTGCGCGAGCCCGCCTCGCGGCTGCGGCACGTCGATCTCGTCGTCGTGAACGGAGAGGCCGAGCACGCCCCCATCACCGCGACGGCGCTCACCGCGGCCCCGGTGCTGCGAATGCGCCTCGTCGCAGGCCTCGCGCATCGAGTGGACGGCGCTGGATCTGCGCGGCCCATCGAGTCGTTCCGCGCCGGGCGCATTCACGCGGTGGCCGGCATCGGCAATCCCGAACGCTTCTTTCGCGATCTCGAGGGGCGCGGGCTCGAGGTGATCCGACATCCCTTTCCCGACCATCATCCCTTCGCGGCCGGCGAGCTCGAGTTCCCGGACGATTGGCCGATTTTGATGACGGAGAAGGATGCCATGCGCTGCGCCGCCTTCGCGACGCCGCGCTTGTGGCACATCCCCGTGACGGCGCAGCTCGACGAGGCCGACGCGGCGGCGCTGCTCGATCGGGTGTATCGGCGGCTCGATGCCGTACGGCGGCGCATCGAGGCGCCGGCGCCAGTTGATGCCGCAGAGCGAATCGAGGCAGCGCCGTCGGTCGATGCGGCGGGAAAGCGCAAGCTGTAAAGTGCGCCGATGGACACGCGACTGCTCGAGATCCTCGCCTGCCCGGTCTGCAAGGGCCCTCTGCAATACCGACGCGACCAGAGCGTCCTCGTGTGCCGGCTCGATCGGCTCGCCTATCCCATTCGGGACGACGTGCCGGTGATGCTCGAGGAGGAGGCTCGCCAGCTCGCGGCGGACGACCCGCTGCTCGAGCGGTAGCGCTGCGTGTTCCGCGTTGTCGTTCCCGCGCGGTACGAGTCCACGCGCCTGCCGGGGAAGGTGCTGCTGCCCCTGGCGGGCAAGCCCATGCTGCAATGGGTCTGCGAGCGCGCGCGCGCCTCGCGCGCCGCCGAGGTGCTGATCGCCACCGACGACGCGCGCATTGCACGCGCGGCAGACCTCTTTGGCGCACAGGTGGTGATGACCGCGCCCGCGCACCCCTCGGGCACCGACCGGATCGCGGAGGTCGCCTGGCAGCGGCGCTGGGCGGATGAGGATATCGTCGTCAATCTGCAGGCCGACGAGCCGCTCATGCCGCCCGCGCTCATCGATCAGGTGAGCGGCCTGCTCGAGGCGAGCGCCTGGGCGGCGATCGCGACGCTCGCGAGCGCCGCCGCGACGCTCGAGGAGCTGCTCGACCCGAGCGTCGTCAAGGTCGTCGTGGACGCGCGCGGCCGCGCGCTCTACTTCAGCCGCGCGCCGATTCCTTGGGACCGCGACGGGGCGCCGGCCGGCCTTGCGAGCCAGCGCAGCTTCGCCGGCGCGCGGCGCCACATCGGGCTCTACGCCTATCGCGTCGGCGCGCTGAAGCAGCTCGCCGCCCTGGCGCCGACGCCGCTCGAGCAGCGCGAGAGGCTCGAGCAGCTGCGCGCGCTCGAGAACGGCATCGCGATCGCCGTGGCGGAGGCCGCCGAGCGGCCGGGGCAGGACGTGAATACGGCGCAGGACCTCGAGCGGGTGCGGACAGTATTGGAAGCGGGTGCGGCGGGCACAGCGGACGCGGCGGGCACGGGTGGGTAGGCGCGGCAGCGGGCACGGTTGGCACCCGGGGGCGGGGCCGGCAGCGGGTGAGTGGCGCGAGCCGCGAGGGATTGATTCGGCTCGAGCCGGTTGCTAGCGTCAGCCCCGAGTCACTCGCCTGGAAAGGACGCGCTCCTAAGTGGACAGCAAGCCGGTGGGAATCTTGTTCGTCT
>JASHSR010000115.1 GCA_030038645.1 Gammaproteobacteria bacterium | reverse complement strand
GCAGGATGCGCCAGGGCGCGCGGATCTTGGCGATTCCCGCCGCCCATCACCGCTTCAACTACATCCACCCGTTCCCGGACGGCAATGGCCGCGTCAGTCGACTCATGAGCCACGCGATGGGTTATCTCGCGGGGATAGACGCCCACGGGCTCTGGTCCATTTCGCGCGGGCTCGCCCGGGGCCTCAAGAGTCGCACGGAATACAAGGCCATGATGGATCGGGCGGACTCGCCCCGCGAAGGCGATTTCGACGGCCGTGGGAATCTCTCTCGCAAGGCTCTCGTCGAGTTCACGCAATGGTTCCTCGAGGTTGCCCTGGAACAGGTGAAATTCATGACGAGCCTCTTTGAGATCGATGCGCTCGCGCGCCGCTTGAAGGTATACGTCGAACGCGCCGAGACACTGAAACCCGAGAGCGCTGCGCTCCTTGACGCTGCACTCATGCGCGGCGAGATCGAGCGCGGCGTGGCGCCGGGCATCACAGGCTTACCCGAGCGTACTGCTCGGCGCGTGCTCAACGACACGATTGCCGCAGGTCTCCTCGCTTCCACGACACCGAAGGGTCCGGTGTCATTGCGTTTTCCGGACGAGGCACTCGAGATGCTGTTTCCGAAGCTCTATCCCCAGGCTTGATGAGATTCGTCACTTCCCTGACTACAAGGTCAGGGCGGGGAATGGCCGCGGGTTGCGTCGAAGCTTTCGTGGCCTAGCTCGCCGGCTACTGACCCTTACGACCCCAAAGCGGCCTTTCGCACTTCGCGCAGTAAGAGTTTGATACGTTCCATTGATCATGCGACGTGCGCGCCGCGCTCACGACGCTGCGCGTTGCCGAACCAGCTCATGGGGCCGCCCGGCTACCCGAGTGCTCCGCCGCCTCGATACGCGCGCGCCACTCCCGCGTGTCGTGCAACCTCTCGATCGCGGGGATCAGATGATCGACGAGCCCGCTCGCCTCGCGCAGCAGCGCCGCACGATGCTGCGTGTCGGTGAGCGACTGCGCGTAGAGTGCTTCGGCGAATTCGAGCGGCAGCCATTGGTCGCCGTGGTTCCTCTTCTCGAGCCCCCGATACATCGTGAGGATGGGAGCGATCGTCCGGGCCGCTTCCGCGCGCTTGCCCCCGCGCGCGAGCGCGATCGCCAGCCAGATGCCGGGCTGCGCCAGCTCGCGCTGCTCATCGACGACCTCAATAGAGTCGGACTTGAGCAACTTCTGCATCTCGCGCTCCGCCTGTTCGGCCGCCGCGAAGTCGCCGAGAGCGGAGTCGGCGCTCCCCTCGATATCGGCAAGCCGGGAGACGTAGTCCCGCTGGAAGGGCATGAAAGCCGGGAATGCAGCGAGGGTGGCGTGCGCGATGCGCCGAGCCGAGACGAAGTCCCCGCGCTCATTGGCGACGCTCGCTGCCGCAATGGCTCGTAGGGCCTCCATGAACGTCTCGAGTCGATGGCCTTGCGGCCCGAGCTTACGTAGCGTGCTTGCGCTCAGGAAGGTGTTGGCCGCCGCAACGGTCGCGGCGGCGCCGGAGAAATCACCGAGCTGCACCTGCTTCAACACCGTCTGGCCCATCGCTACGGGCACGTACACGAGAGCGAGAGGCCGCGCTCCTCCTTCGCTGGCTCTGCCGAATGCATCCACTGCCTTTCGACCGTATGCGATCGAGTCCCGCAGACGGCCCGCATGCCACATGAGCTGACTGACGTTACGCTCCAGCTCGCCGAGGTTGTTGACGTAGTCCCCGTTCTGCGGCTCGACCTGCACCAGTGCGAGCGAGGTCTGCACGCCATCGAGAGCAGAGCGCACGGCTTCCTTCGGATCGAGTTCCTCGGCGGCGGTCCCTGCAAGGCCCAGCTCGATGAATTGCTTGGCGATCAGCACCTGGCCGTACGCTGGGTAGTGTGCGAGCACCCGGTTGGCCACGGCTAGGGCTTCGTTGCCTTCCCGAAGCGCTTCCCCGTCACGGCCGAGATTGACCAGTGCCTCGACGAGTCCGATGCCCGCGTATGCGTAGTCAGCGTCCAGTGTGACGTCACCGCGGCGGTGAGATCCAAGCTGCATCGCGATGCGCATCGCCTCGTGGGCGTTCCGCACTGCGCTCTCGTACGGGCCGGTGAAGTACCCCTGGGTGAACGCGCTCCCATCCAGAGCCTGGAGATAGACGCGGCGCGCTTCGGCCGGCGCGTGGGGCTGCTCGGCGATCGGACGCAGCAGGTCCAGCGCCCGAATGCCGGCGGCATTGGCCTCAGACAGGTTCCCCGCCACGGTGAGGATCGAGATTCGTGCGACATAGGCGTTTGCGAGAGCCACGGTGGTGGCAACCGACTTGTCCATGCGCGCGAGCGGCTCGAGGGTCGCGATCGCCTCATTCGCGTCCCGACTGGCCGTGCCGAGATCCCCGAGGTAGACGAGTGCGTTCGCATGATTGATGAGCGCGAGTGCGCCGCTGCGAACGGTCTCGGGATCCTTCAGCTCGGAAGGCAGGTGCTGGAAATAGTCGATCTCGCGCTGCGAAAGCTCGGCGATCGTCTGATATCGCCCGAAGGTCTCGAGCTCCCGCACGAAATCGTCGGTGAGGAAGCCGAGCAGTCCCTCGGCTTCCCGGCGCGCTTGCTCGGACACCCCCCGGGCCTGGCGCACCATCAGCTCCGCATGGCGAGCACGCTGGAAGCTCAAAAGCGCGAAGATTGCCGCGGCAATGGCGACTGCGGCAAGCAACGTGCAGCCGGCAGCGACTGCCCGTGCGCGCCGCAACGCGCGGTGTGCGGTCTGCTCCCGCTCCCGCTGCTCGGCGAGCGCCCGCTCGGTGGCTTCTTTCGCCTCCCGCTCGTGACGCTGGTCGCGGCTCGCCTTGACGACGCCGGTGAGCACGTCGTGAGTGAGCTCGACACGACGGACGTCCAGGCGCTCCTCGATGCGGAGCAGTCTACGGTTGACGAGCTTGGCGAGCGCATCGGCAGCCGCTCCTGCGGCCTCGAAGCGTCTGAGCAGACTCTCCTCCGCCAGGTTCTCCCGATAACCGGACTCGGTGAGCAGGTCATCCTCGATGATCCGTCGCACCGACGCCGGCTGGTCGACGAGGGAGCGCTCGTAGAAGTTGCTGAGGATGGTGTCATGTGAGCCGGCGAGGAGATCCTGGGAAATCTCACTGCGACCTTGAGCAATGCGCTGCTCATTCAGCTCCCGGCAGATGAGGCTCAGGAGCGAGGGCTCGACCTCCGCGTTGGCGAGCTCCGAGCCCCCGGCGACGAACCGCACGATCGCCTCGGCGACCTCCTCGGAGACCAGGGGTTTGCCGGAGCGTAGCCGGTTGCCGGGCTGCAAGACAGCGTCCAGCGCCTGACTGCCCGTCATCGGAGCGAGCCGCAGCCGGTTCTGCGAGAGACTCGGCATAACTTTTTTCAGGCCTTCGAGCGGGGCGAGGTAGTCCTCCCGCAGCGCGATCACCACCCGGTAGTCGCTGCGCGAGAAGTCGAAGCGCTCGGCGATGCTCTCGTCGGTGTCGAGCTTCGCCTCCAGCGCCTTCGGAGGACGGTTCTCGACGAGATCGGACAGCTCGTCGATGAATTTCGCGGCTCGGGTCCTTCCGAACTCGTCGCTCTGAGCAAGGGTGAACAGCTCCTCGAACTGGTCGAAGATCAGGAGCGGGATGAGCGTTGCGCCGGAGGAGTCCTTCAGCACACCGTCCCGGTGGTGCAGGAACTCCCAGATCGACTCCCCGGGGGAAGCGACCCCCGTCTGAGTCCATTCCGCTGAGGCCGCCGCCTTGCCGATTGCCTGCTTGATCTGCTCAGCCGGCTCAGGGGAGTCGTGCCCGTAGTCGATCCGCAGGTATACGGGGAAGTATCCTTGGGCGCGAAGGCGCGGGACGAGGCCAGCCCGCAGGATAGAAGTCTTTCCGAGCCCGGATTTGCCGAACAGGACGGTGAGGAGTTTTCTCTGCACGCGCCGGGTGAGCTCGGCAACTTCACCCTCGCGTCCGAAGAAGTACTCCCGGCTCTCCTCGGTGAAGGAAGCGAGCCCCAGCCACGGATTGTCGGCATCGACGCTCGCGCCGATCTCACGTGCGGCGTCTTGCGCGGCATCGTGCGCGACGTCGTGCATGCCGTCGCGAGCCGTGGAGTCCGTTGAGTCCGTGACGCTCATCGGCCTCTTCCGCGCAGGAACTCCGCCAGGCGCGCCGCGAACTCCGCCGTCACCTGCCCGCCCGGCAGCGGCGTGAAGTGCAGCGCCTTGAACCGCTCCGGCACATGCGCCTCGAGGGGACTGGTCCCATCGAGACTCACCGGCAGGATGAAGAGCGCTCCGTCTGCCATGTTGCGCGCCCGATCGAGCGCATAGCTCCACTCGCGCCTGAAGTACCCCTCGAGCCGGCTCTGGGTGTTTTGCGAGATCACCGGAATGAAGTACGAGCAGCGGGCAATGTTCTGCTTGATCTTGCGGTCGTAGTCGTCGCCGGCCTCCAGGCGATCGATGTCGAACCAGGTGGTGATGCCTGCGGCTTCGAGGCCCGCCTTGATCCTCTGCACCGCAGCCAGATCCTCCCGCGCGTAGCTCACGAACACCGCGTTGTCCGGCATCTCCCGTGCCGGCGGCACGAAGCGTACGGGGGAGAAGCCGGAGGGACCGGAGTCGGGTGGCTTGCCCAGCGCGCCAGCGCTGGACGGATGCCGTTTCTGCCAGCGCTCGTGGAGCTCCTCGACGAACCGCTCCGCGCCGGTGTAGATCCTCGTCCGCACACTCACCTGCTGCAGGAAGGCGATCAGCCGCTCATCCCCGCTCACCTCATCGTCGGCGAGGATTTCCCCCACGTCGCGGGGGTCGGACAACCGGTGCCGCTTCGCCATCCTCAAGAACAGCCGCGCGAGCCAGTTCGAGAAGCTGCTCCCGATCACGAGCAGGTGATTGTGCTCCAGCTCGTGAAAGAGCCGCTCCGGCACCAGACTCTCGTTCTGTAAGGCGCAGAGGTACTCGAGTAAGTCCTCATCCGAGATCACATAGGTTGGGGAGGCGGAGAGCTTCCCGAATAGGTGATACACGACGGGGCGGGTGATCCGATCCCGCTCGGTGGGCAAATCCACGACCCGGTTCGGCGCATACGAGAGCACCTCGGTGGAGGGCGATCCCCCGAAGCGCTCGAGGTTGATGGCACTCTCGAGGAGGGAGTCGAAGGTCGTGGTGACGAACAGATCGAAGTCCGTGATGGCGGCGAGCTGTCGCAGCGCAGCGGGAGGCTCGAAGGGAGCGTCCTTGAGCACCGAGCGCAATCGCACGTAAGCCTCTTCCCTCCGGCCTCGGCCGGCGAGAAACAGACACACTACGTCGTTAAGGGTGTAGTGCTCGGGCAGATCGGAGCGGGAGACATTCAGGCGTGCCGCGAGCTTCTCGGCGGCCCACTCGTGAAGGAGCTTCGGCCCGAGGTCCGTCGCCACCCGCAGCAGCTCCGGGCCCACGATCGGGATGACCCGGTGCTCCTCGATGAAGGACAGCAGATCCTCCCACGCATCCTCGTCGAGGCTTGCGATAAGCTGGATCGCTGTGGAGCCGGTGCTCATCGTTTTCGGTTCTCGGTACATCCCCGGATTTCGGCCCGGCCTTCCCCGTGCCCGCCGCCAGGTCCGATTCCCCCTGGAAGCGAAACGGGAATCTTACGCCTGGGCAAGGGGATGGGGTGCGATTCCGGGGGTCTCAAGGAGAGCAGCGCGGGGGATTCACCGTCCGAAGTGCGGTTCGAGCATCACGTCCCCACCGGATTTGAGACAAACGGTAGAGCGCGACGGAACGGGATCGACTAAAGCGCGTCGGCTCCGCCGGCAGGGCGGCAGTACCTCCCGTTGCCCCGGTGGCAATGTGCCCGAAAGGGCACTGGGTCAAGAGAGAAACGGATGGGGCGCCGTCGCGAGTCGGCGTACGGAGAAGCCGATCGCGCTCGCGATCCCGATGCTCAACAGGACCGGAGTGATCCAGAACCAGAACCAAAAGCGGAATTGCGGATGCGCAGCGAAGACCCCGAAGGCCCAGTAGTAGCTCCCGGAGGCGTAGACCACGACGTAGAGCAGCACGAGCTGGGAGACGAAAGGTTGACGTTTCGGAGGGAGAGTCGCCAGCTTCTGCAGAGCGAAGACGGTGTAGGTCAGCCACAGGATGAAGAGGCACACGGCGAGCATGCCGACGCTCGAGAGCGGCTCTCCTTTCAGCAGAAGATCTGCGAGACAGAACAGCAGCACGACGCCAAGCCACAGTAGAGGTGGCGTAAGGACAGCGCGGCAGAGCGCTCGACGCTGCGCGGCCGGAGCGCCGAGGCCAGGCATGAGGGCGAGTT
>JASHSR010000114.1 GCA_030038645.1 Gammaproteobacteria bacterium | reverse complement strand
CCCGTTCATGGTTCCGATCTCAGATCTCGCAGAGATCGGCGCAGAGAACAAGGCGCATGAGCGGTCGGCTTGCGCCATCATCGGTGCCTGCGCCGCAACTACTGGCGGCATAGGGATCTGTCGATGATGAAGGCCACAATCAGGCCGCTCGCTTCAGCGCGATGGAGATCTTCAAGCCTGCATGTGCCGTCAGGTCGAACAGCGCATCCAGGCTGAACTTGTCGATCTTCCCGCGCAGCAGATCGTTGAGCCGCGGTTGTGTGACCCCGAGCTTGGCAGCAGCGGCTTTCTGGGAAAGGTTCCAGCCGCGCACCACCTTTTGCAAGGCCCGCATGATTTCGGCACGAGCCTTCATGGCTTCGGCCTCGTCTCGGGAGTCTTCAATAGCATCCCAAACACTGTGTTCCGATGCGCCTGCGAGTTCTTCCGTGCTCCATATCCAGGGTCTAATCCTCATCACGGCAACGCGCGGGCGCGATGCAGCCAGCCACCACGCATCGGAGCCATCGCTGGAAAGTCAGCTTTGACGCCTCTCCGTGCGGCGCTCGGCGCCGATTAACACGCCACACCTTGCGCCGCACCACGCAATAATGTCTTGAGCCTGACCCAAGGTCAGGCTTTAGGGTGCCCCTTCGGAGGACGACAGTGGCAGACAATCCACGCAAATGGCTGACGGCGGCGGACTGCGCGGCGCGTACCGGGCTTACGGTCCGGGCACTGCGGGTCTACGAGCGCGAGGGCCTACTCAAGCCCAGCCGCGCCGCCAATGGCTGGCGGCGCTACGGGCCGGACGATCTGATGCGCTTGAATACCATTTCGGTACTCAAGGCGCTGGGGCTGACCCTGGCGCAGATCCGCAGGCTGCTACGTGAAACCGCGCCGTCACTGCTGAGTGTTCTCCAGGTGCAAGCCAAATCATGGCGCGAACGCCACGGTGAGGCCGCAAAGGCCCTCGAACTCGTCGAGGCTGCGATACACAGGCTGGAGCGCAACCAGCAGCCCTCCCTCGAGGAGCTGTGCGAACTGGTGAACGCGCTCCAGGAACGGAGTACCCCCATGCAGGAACGCGCAACGCTAATGGCTGATCTGATGAAGGAACTGCTCACCACCGAGGAGCAGTGGCAATGGCAGACTTGGTGGGCCCGCCATTCGGAGGATCTGAACCAGAATACATTGTATCTGCGTGAGCGCCTGCAGCCGCTGGCCGCCATGCAGGATCTGCTGCAGCAGGGACTGTTGCCAGGTGATCCGGCCGTACAGGAACAGGTGCTGAAACAGTTTGTAATGCTGAACCGGTACGGCGTCCGCGAGCGCACGGTGCGCATGATGGACTGGAACCTGGCTCTCACCACTCGGTTCATGGAGTTGGGGGCCATCGCGAGGGAGCGGTATCCGGATAAAAGCGCTCTGCCGTTTCCGCTGATGGGCGCGCAGCTGTGGCAGTTCTATGAGCAAGCGATGGCGGCCTCAGCGCCCGCTCGGGCTGCCGGTGCGGTTATCAAGTCCGCACAGCAGCTCGTCGAAGCGGGTGAAGATCCCTCGTCTTCCGCGGTGGATCCGATCGTGAATAAACTGACCGCCGTATGCGCCGAGCACGGACTGGGAGATCCCGAAGTCTACCTGCGGTTCACGCCCTTCATGTGCCGCGTCAATCACCAGCCGCGTCCGCCGCTTGCGGAACGCACTTACGAGTTCCTTGCGCAGGCCCTTCGCCTGCGTACCAAAGAGAAGGCCGCGCCACAGCCGACAGTTACGGCACGAGCGCTGCACTTTACTGCCGCCGACTTGTCCGCCGTGCGCCGCGCCTATGCGCGGCAGATGGGACTGATGGCTGGCGTGATCGACCCGAGCGTCGAGTCCGCGTTCGCGGCGGTGGAGCGTGAGAATTTCATGGGACAGGGCCCCTGGTCGGTCATGAGCATCCTGCGGGGGACCTTCATGACCACACCGGATGCGAATCCGGCGCATCTGTACGGCGACAATGTGGTGTCGCTTATCCCCAGCAAACGGCTCAACAACGGCCAGCCATCGCTGTATTACCGACTGTTTGCCGAGGCCCAGGTGCATGAGGGCGCGCACATTGTCCATGTCGGTGCGGGTACCGGCTACTACTCGGCCATTCTCGCGCAACTCACCGGCCTCACCGGTCGCGTGACGGCCATAGAGTACGAGGGAGATCTGGCGGCGAAGGCGCGCGCCAATCTGCAGCATCTGCCGCAGGTGGAGGTGATCCACGGCGATGCGACCCAGGTGCCATTCGCACCCGCGGATCTCATCCTGGTCAGCGCCGGCGCTTCGCGTCCGGTGGATCACTGGCTGGATCATCTCAAGAACGATGGACAGCTGGTGCTGCCCATGACGCCGGACCAGGGTATGGGTGTGATCTTCGGAATCCGGCGCCGGGGCGACCGTTACTTCGCAAGCGTGCTGTCGCCGGTGATGATCTATCCCTGCGCAAGCGCGCGGGATCCCGTCTCCGCCGCCGCCTTGGCCGCGGCTCTCAAACGCGGAGGCGAGCGCGGGGTCACGCGACTGTTCCGCGGCGAGCCGCTGCCGGAGGAGAATTGCTGGCTGCGTGGCGATAACTGGTGCCTGGCGCTGGCGTGAATTTCCACCGTCACAATTGAGCAGGGGCTAGCGTCACTGTCCAGCGCGCGCATCGCTGTTATTCATCCACTGAGCGGATTCGCGAGTTCGGTGCCTGGCCAGCTCTCCCCCCACACGGGAACGGTGTGGGTCTTGCGTAGGACGTCGGCAACGAGGGCGTCATGGCCCGGAGGATTTCTTCCACCCATGATCAGGGAGATGGTAGTGAAGTCCGCGAAGGGAGTGCGCGGTGGCGTGGAAATCTATTATCTAATCAATCTGTTAAGGAATTAGTTGCGAATTGACGCTTTTTGCGTTACCAATTCCGCTATATGCGTAATAAAGCCCTCGACGCACTGTTCCCCAAGACTCGCCAGGGCATCCTCGCGGCGATGTTCGTGCGGCCGCAGAAGAGCTGGTACGTCGCCGAGCTGGCCCGGCGCATGGGAGTGCCGTCTTCAAGCCTTCAGCGTGAGCTTCAAGAGCTTACCGATGCGGGCATTCTCAAGACCCACCGGCAAGGCCGGATGGTTTACTTCCAGCCGAATACGGATTCCCCACTTTATCCCGACCTCCGCGGCCTGTTGCTGAAGACTGCCGGCCTCGTGGATGTCCTGGCAGATGCCCTCGAGTCGCTGGCCGGTCACGTGCGGCTGGCCTTCGTCTATGGATCGATGGCGAACGGCGAGGAACGCAGCGACAGCGACGTCGATCTGATGGTGGTGGGCGACGCATCACCGGCGTCCCTGGCCCTGCCCCTGCGCCGCGCCCGCGAAGCGCTAGGCCGCGAAATCAATCCGACTGTCTACTCCCAGGCGGAGTACGTCAGAAAACGCAACGAGAACGATCATTTTCTCGCGCGAGTGATGACCAAGCCGAGGCTTCTCGTGTTAGGGAGTGAGGATGACCTGGCCGGAGCTGCTGGCCAGCAATAACGTCACCGTCCTGCCGACCACCAAGGCAGAGCTCGATAGCCTGCGCTCGATCGTGGCGCGCAGCCTGAGCGACGTCGTCGCGACGGGCCTTTCGACCGATGCCCGTTTCATCATGGCTTACGACGCAGGCAGAACTCTGTCGCTCATGATCGTGCGCGCGTGCGGATATCGGCCGAGATCGGTAGGCGGGCACTACAACACCTTTCTCGCTCTCGAAGCCGCCGACCCGGCGTTCGCCCCTCTGTCGGCTTATTTCGACGGGTGCAGAACCAAGCGCAACGTCTCGGAATATGAAGGCGCCGGCAGCATCACCGAGACGGAAGCCGAAGACCTGCTCAAGACGGTCCGGCAGTTCGCCGTCGATGCAGAGGCGTGGATCAAAACAAATCACCCCCAACTCGCTTAAGACGCACGTCATGCCCGCCACGCGATTCCTCAGCTCGGAATCCTTCGGCAAGCCAAGGGATTGCGACGCTCAAGGAGCGATTGAGCCCAGAAGAGATGCAGCGAAGACTCCGGGCGGAAGGGTACTGACGGCCACTTCCCCCATTCGAACTCGCTACGAGCGCATCGAAAAGCGCTTGCCGCTGGACAGCATGTAGCGAGCGCAGGAATTGCGCGAGATCCTCTTCGAGGAAGACTCAGCGACGTCCGGCCTTCACCCCGGAATGAGGCCGCGTTTCGCGCGTGACCGAACCTCTTCAGCGTGCATCTGCAGGAACGCGGCAGCTTCATTCAGGTTGAGAGTCTTCAAGGCTGTGCCGTCAAGATTGCTGTGTGTCGCGGACTTGCCATTGCAGTCTTCCGGTTCGCCAAGTTGCAAAGCAGCAGTAGGTAGACGCAACATAATCCTCCAAATAGTGTTCGCTACCACGCAACGGCGCGAGACGTGCCGAGACTCGCGCGTTCCTTTTAACAATTTGTGATATGGATGAGAGTAGCTGAGCTGCGCGCAATGCAACTCTGGCGCCAGACAACACCTCGTCAATCTGAGTCTCAACGTGGCTACAGGGCGCCTAAAGAATGTAATCATCTGGGCCGCTACATGCGGCTTACTAGTTGCAGTGGCGATCCTGATCCCGCCGGCAACGCGTTGGCGTTCGATAGTGGCGGCGCGCAAGTTGCTTGGTGTCGTGCGAGATCTGAGCTGGGCGGATCTGGCTGATATCGCGGGCCCCGGATCCCCGGTGCAACTGCGCGGCCTTGCGATCACCGGCGACCCGTACCTCTCTGTACACGACCCTTATTCCTCAGCGCAGGACCGTGCGACGGGTAGGAGAATATTCGAACTCACGTGCGCGAGGTGTCACGGCGCCAAAGCGCGCGGCGGCCTCGGGCCCGCTCTCCTGGGACGCGCCTTGGCGCACGGCGACAGCGATTGGGCGCTCTACCGAACGATCACGCGCGGAGTACCCGGCACACCGATGGAAGGCGGATTCGTGTCGCGGCGCGAGGCTTGGTTTGTCCTGGCGTATCTGCGCGGACTAGGCGCGGCGCCTGCGACGAAGCTCGGTGGTCCCTCCGATACCGTAGCGAACCTCGCACCAGCGCACACGGTCAGTTTCGCCGAGCTGGTGAGCTCCTCCAGCGGTCCCGACGAATGGCTGATGCCGGGAGGGGCATACGACGGCCAGCGCTTCGCGCATGACGACCAGATCAACGTCAGTAACGTCTCGCGGCTCGCCGTTCGATGGATTCATCAGTTTCCTTCGACCAATGCTCCGAACGAATCCGCTCCGATCGTGTCCGGGAACTACCTGTACGTCACGGTTCCGCCCGGCTCGGTGTTCGCGCTTGATGCCCATTCGGGGGCGCAGGTCTGGCAGTACTCGCGTCAGGTGCCCTCGGATATCCGCATCTGTTGCGTGGCAACCAACCGTGGCGCCGTCGTGCTCGGCGATCGCGTATACGTCGGGACGCTCGATGCGCATCTGCTGGCGCTCGATGCGAGCACCGGGCATTTGGTCTGGGACCGGACGGTCGCGGATTACCGCGTCGGCTACAGCATCACCTCGGCACCCCTCGCCGTCCACGATCTCGTCATCACCGGGATTGCCGGCGCCGAATACCCCACGCGAGGCTTCATCAGCGCATACGATGCCGCGAGCGGCACCCTGCGCTGGCGGTTCAACACCATTCCTCAACCGGGTGAGCCGGGAAGCAACACATGGGGTGGGGACTCCTGGAAGACCGGCGGCGCGGTGACCTGGGGTACCGGCGCGTATGACCCCGAGCTGAACCTGATCTACTGGGGCGTGAGCGGGGCGACACCAGATTTCGACGCCAAAGCTCGGCCAGGTGACAATCTGTACTCGAACTGCATGCTCGCGCTCGATGCCTCCACCGGCAAGCTCGCGTGGTATTTTCAGTTTCTGCCCGGAGACGATCACGACTGGGATTCGATCCAGACCCCTGCGCTCATCAACGTATCGGCCACGGGCACACTCAGCGACTGCTGGCAGTCGCCAATCGCGGTGGATTTTTCTATGTCCTCGATCGCACCAACGGCCATTTCCTGCGTGCGGCGCCGTTCGCGAAGCAAACCTGGGCCCTCGGCCTGACGGCTCAGGGTCGACCGATCCGCGCTGCGAAGTCGTTCGCAAGCCCTACGGGTACATTCTTATACCCGAGCATGATCGGCGCGACCAATTGGTGGCCTTCCGCCTATAGCCCACTGACGGGACTCTATTACGTCAACGTCGAGGAAGCCGGCGGACTGTTCTTCGCCGGTAACGGGGCGCGCGTCCGCGCCGGGCAGGTCTACATCGATGGCTCCGCGACATTCGGCAATTCCTTCGCGGACTACGTCCGGGCCATTGACCCCACCACCGCGACCGTACGCTGGGAGCGACGCAATGCAACCGCCTCGACGAGTACGCTCCGCGGAGGACTGCTCGCGACAGCGGGGGGCCTGCTGTTCGGCTCGGACGGCGCGCGACTTTACGCTCTCGACGCGGCGACCGGTCGCGAGCTCTGGTCATTCAACACGGGGGCGCATATCAGTGCGCCACCGGTAACATTCCGCTCGCAGGGCGAGCAGCTCATCGCTGTCGTTGCGGGTCAGGATCTGATCGCGTTCGCCCTTCCCTCGAAGGAATAGCTGGCGCGCCTTGCGAGCCGATGCACGATCTCGCGCGGGTAAATCCCCGTGTGTCTCGTGATGGACTCGAGCAGCATGCGCTCCGCGGGCGGCGCCTCGTCGGGGAAGGACTCGAGGATCGCATTGAGCCGCTCCATCGTGCCGTCCTTGAACTCGGGATGCGTGAGGATGAAGAGGTCGTTGCTGCGAATCCCATTCACCACGCGCTCGCCGGCCTCGAGCGGACTCATGATCGCCGCCGCGAAGTTGAAACGCGGACCTCCGCGGCGCATCTGTGGAGGACGCGGGCGCGTCCGCTCGAGCTCCTCGAGGTAAGGATTTTCCTTGCCGGTGCCGATGTAGTTGTCGGTGTCCACTGCGCCGGGGCAGAAGACGGATGTTCCGATGTTGGTCCTCTCGAGCTCGATCCGCAGCGACTCCATGATGCCCACGACCGCGAACTTGGTCGTCGTGTAGACGCCAGCCGTAACGGCCGGCAGCAGCCCGCTCATCGAAGAAGTCGCGACGAACTGGCCGCCTTCGTTGTGCTCCTTCATGTGCGGCAGGACGACCGCGACGCTGTGATAGATCGCCCCGACGTCAACGTCCCACGAATTCTGCCACACCTCGGGCGTCGCCTCGCTCGCCTTGGCGAGTGTCTTGATGCCCGCGTTGTTCACGACCGCATGGAGCTTCCCGTACTTGCCTTTGACGGCTGCGAGCATCTGCTCCCAGCCGTTGCGTCCCACCACGTCGTGCTTGATCGGGAAGACGGACTGGCCCTTCTTGAACAGCGGCAGCGCGGCGGCCAAGCGCTTCTCGTTGCGATACCCGATGACGACGTTCATGCCGGCATTCGCGCAGGCCCGCGCAATGCCGAGGCCGATGCCGTCCGAGGCGGCGCTGATGTAAATGGTTTTGCCTGCTACCTCTCTGAGGGGCGGCGCCTGGGACACCTTCGGCTCCGGCGGCAGTGGCGGCCGTCCGCCCGGTGGAAGCGGCCGCTGGCCGCCGGCCTGCTGCGCCGATGCGGTCGGACTCGCGCTCAGTCCCGCAAGGAATGTCACCGCTCCAGCTCCCGCCGCGAGCGTTTGCAGGAATGTCCGTCGATCGCTCCCCGCCTGCTCAATCTCCATCGGCTCCGCCGACTGTCGCGTCTTGGCCATAACTCCCCCATTTCGCTGTTGACGTGAACGATGCCGGGCACGGTCGTGCTACCGGCCCTGAGCCTCCCGGAGTATCACTCAGAACCGTCGGCGCGTGCAGTCAAGCGTGCGCTAAGCGGCTTATCCGGTGGAAAGAGACGGTTTCCGATCGAGCAGGCAGTCAAGCCGCGTTGACCCGCTTCGCATCGGTCCCCCGCGTCGCGCCATGCGCGGATCGACGCATGCGGACGAGCGCAGCAGTGGAGGGCGGTGTACTATTCCCCGCGGACCGCGGCTCTCGCGGGACAAGAAGAAAAAAGGCCAGAACGAAGTGGGCGGAGATGAAACCGCTGTGGAGCCGTGCGGCGCTCGCTGCGATCGCGCAGGTATGCGTGCGATCGGCGGCCGCGCAGATCGGAAGTCCGCGCGCGAGCCGCTGCCGGTGATGGCCCGCTGAGCGATGCTCCGCATTGTCCGACTCGGGCATCAGTGACCCGGCCGGCTCGGGAGGCTTTCGTTGAAGAACGTGCCGGTCGGCGCTCTACAACGGCGCGGGCAACCGCCGCCGGAGCCGGCAGGAAAGGCGCCCGGCCTCGAGCAATTCGGCTACAAGCAGGAGCTGCGGCGGGCGCTGAGCCTGTCCGATCTGCTGATCTACGGCCTCTCCATCATCGGGCCGTTCTCGCCGGTCTCGGTCTTCGGCATCGTCTTCAACATGAGCCACGGCATGGTGCCGCTGGTCTATCTGTTCGGCCTTCTCGCGATGATCTTTACCGCGCTCTCGTACATGGCGATGGCCCGGGTCTTTCCACTCGCCGGATCGGTCTATGCCTATGCAGCGCGCGCTCTCGGACCGACCGTCGGATTTTTCGCGGGCTGGGCGATCCTGCTCGATTATCTGTTGCTGCCGACCCTCACCTACGTCGCCTGCTCCATCGCCCTGCACTCCGTGCTGCCGGGCGTACCGAACGTGGTGTGGGTGATCGGGCTACTGGCGCTCTCGACCGCGGTCAATTTCGCCGGGATCGAAGCCACGGCCCGCGTGAACTTGATTATGCTCGGCTTGCAGATACTCCTTCTCCTCGCCTTTCTCGCGACCGGTGCCGTGGCGCTCGCTCATCACGTCGATGGCGCCCATCTGTCCTTTGCGCCGTTCTACCGGCGCTCGGAGCCGATAGTCCGGCTCGGGTTCGGCGCGCTGTCGCTCGCCGCGCTGAGCTTTCTCGGGTTCGATGCCATCTCGACGCTGTCGGAGGAAAGCCGGGACGGCGCGCGTGCGGTATCGCGCGCCACGATGTGGTCGCTGTGCCTTTGTGCGGCGTGTTTCGTGGCCGAGACGTGGCTCGCCTCGCTGTTCGTGCTCGGCCGCACCAGCCTGCCCCCGGGCGATTCCACGAATGCGGCGTTCTACGACATCGCCGGGGCGATCGGCGGCGGCTGGCTCAAATTCCTGGTCACCGTGCCTGGATCCGTGTGCGCATGGGTGGGATCGCTCGCGGCGCAGGCGGCGACGATGCGGCTCATCTTCGGCATGGCGCGCGACGGGAAGCTCCCCCGCGCGCTCGCGCACGTTCACCCGACTCGCGACATTCCCGATCGAGCGCTGCTCGTCACGGCGGCAATCGCGTTGGTGCTGGGCGTCTGGATGGTGAGCCGGTTCGAGCTCCTCACCTCGCTCGTCAACTTCGGCGCGCTGCTCGGCTTTCTGCTGCTGCACGTCTCGGTGATCGTGCACTTCCGGCGCGAGCGGAGCCGCAACTGGCTGCGCCATCTCGTCGCGCCCGCGATAGGGTTTGGCTTCATCGGCTACGTACTGTGGAATGCGGAAACGGACGCCAAGACGGCCGGACTGTGCTGGCTCGCCGTCGGCGCCGTCGTGCTCAGCGCACTGCGATTGCGCAGTCGATCGACCGCGTTGCCGGGAGCGCGATGACAGGTGCCCGCTGCGCCGAGTCGGCCCTACCGCAGCATCGAGCTGCCGTAAGCCAACGCAGCTCCGGGCGAGCGCAACGCACGCATGGAGCCGCTTCCGTTGCGCGGCCGCGGTCATTTTCGATACCGTTGAGGGGCAAATCGCCCAGCCGGCGCGACTGGCTCGGATGCAGGAGGTGCCATGAGCAAGCTGCCATCGGGTGCGCCGATACCGGCGTTCGACTCGGCCACCAGGCTCGTCGAGCGCCTCCGCGCGGGCGAGATCGGCTCGCGTGAGCTGCTCGAGTACTTCATCGGCCGCCTCGAGCGCTACGGCTCCCGAGTGAACGCCGTGGTCGTGCGGGACTTGGAGCGCGCACGCGAGCGCGCGGACCGGGCGGACCGAGCGATCCGGCGTGGTGAGTCGCTCGGGCCGCTGCATGGCCTGCCGATGACGATCAAGGAGTCGTTTCAGCTCACGGGGACCCCCACGACCTTCGGATTCCCGGAGTTCCGCAATAACCTCGCCACGAGCGACGCTGTCGTGGTGGAGCGGTTGCTCGGCGCGGGCGCCGTCATCTTCGGCAAGACGAACGTGCCGCCGGGTTTGATGGATGGGCAGAGCCAGAACGAGGTCTACGGCCGCACGGTGAACCCTTGGAACGCCGCGCGCACGCCGGGCGGCTCCTCCGGCGGCTCCGCGGCGGCGCTCGCGGCCGGCCTCACCGCGCTCGACCTCGGCAGCGACATCGCATCCTCGATCCGCAACCCGTCCCACTACTGCGGCGTGTTCGGGCACAAGCCCACTTATGGCATTTGCCCGCAGCGGGGAGAGATGGTGCAAGACGTGGTCCAGGAGGCCGACCTCGCCGTCGTCGGGCCGCTCGCGCGCAGCGCGAAGGACCTTCAGCTCGAGCTGTCGGTCATCGCCGGACCGGCTGGCGCGGAGGCGAGCGCGTATTCCCTCGCGCTGCCGAGACCGCGCCGCGAGTCGCTCCGCGATTTCCGCGTGGCAATCCTTCTCGACGATGCCTTCGCGCACGTGGACGGGACGGTCCAGCGGCTCCTCGCCGAGCTCGGTGATTTCCTCGCGAGAGAGGGCGCGACCGTTGCGCAGGGGGAGCGGCCGGCCTTCGACAGCGAGGAATACTATCGCCTGTTCATGGTTCTGTTGCGCGCAGCCGGCGCCGCAGGCATTCCGGACGAG
>JASHSR010000113.1 GCA_030038645.1 Gammaproteobacteria bacterium | reverse complement strand
GCACCTCGCGGCGGATCACCTGGCGACCTACGTCAGCAACGCGAAAATCTTGGGCACAAATCGGTCACAGGTGCAAAACGCCTGAAACGCGGCAGGGCTGCGAATCCGTACAAGCCATTGAAAGATAAATAATTTATTGGCTCCCCGGGTTGGACTCGAACCAACGACCAACGGATTAACAGTCCGACGCTCTACCGCTGAGCTACCGGGGAACACCGGCTCCGAAGGGAGGCGAATTGTGCGGACGGCTCCGCGCTCCGTCAAGCAATCCCGGCTCGTGCAGCCACGGTCCGTGGTCAGGTCGGTTTGCGCTCGCCGCCGTGCTTCGGGTGCGCTTCAGGCGTCGGGCGACCGGCCGTGCGGAGCCCTTCGGCTCCGCACGATGACTCCGCCGTACGCCACGATGTTGAGGGCGATGAGGATCCCGGCGAGCACCCATTGGATGTGACGCGTCAGGCCGAGAGGGTAGAGCACGGGAATGACGTAGTGTTCGACGAATCCGCCGGTGTAGCCTGCTTCACCGGCGAGCGTGCGAAGGTGATTCTCGAGCGGCGTGAGCGGGCAGATCATGCCGCTCACCTCGATCCAGATGCCCCAAAGCAGCGCCGGCGCGTGCGCGAAGAGCGCTCGTGGGTAGCGCCAAACGAGAAAGCCCCCGGCCACGACAAAGGCGACGAAGGCCAGATGCAACAGGACGACGGAGTCGGCCAGGAGCTTCCAGTACATTGCGGGTGCGACGACCGGGTCGGACACGCCGACCGCAGGCCTGCCGAGCCCCTTGGCTCCCAGGCCCAGTTGGGTCTACCAAGCCGGGCGCGCTCGCTGCGCCCAAGGCGGTCAGGGCGACCACGCGCAACCAGCTCACCGAATCGGTCCGGCCTCGGGGGGCCAACGAGGCGCCCGAACCCCAGCGGGGCCCGAGCGGCCGGCCCTGCCCCCCAACCGGCTTGGCTCGCTGGCAGGCTTACGCCGTCTTGGCGACCGCGGCGCCGCCCGCGAGCGCGCCGCTCATCCGCTCGAGCGCCTTCTCGAGCGTTTGCATGCTGCAGGCGAAGGAGAGGCGGATGTGGCCCGGCGCGCCGAAGGGGCCGCCCGGCACCACTGCAACGCCTGCGCGCTCGAGCAGCAGCTCGGCGAACTCGCCGTCGTCGCGGCAGCCCTGCGCGGTCATCGCGCGGCTCACGTCGGCGAAGGCGTAGAAGGTTCCCGCTCCCGGCACGCAGGAGACGCCGGGGAGAGCGTTCAGTCCCGCGACGATGAAGTCGTGGCGCGCCTTGAACGCTCGATTCATCTCCTCGACGCAGGTCTGGTCGCCGTTCAGCGCCGCGAGGGCGGCTTTCTGCGAGATGCTGGAGGCGTTCGAGGTGGACTGCCCCTGGATGGTCGCCATGGCGGTGACGATCTCCTTCGGGCCGCCGCAATAGCCGAGCCGCCAGCCAGTCATCGCGTAGGCCTTGGAGACGCCGTTGATCGTGACGGTGCGGCTGTAGAGCTCGGGCGTCGCGGTGAGCAGGCTGCAGAACGGCTCGGTGCCCCAGTAGATCTTCTCGTACATGTCGTCGGTGCCGATGACGATGCGCGGATGCTGCAGCAGCACCTCGCCGAGCGCCCGCAGCTCGGCTCGCGTGTACGCGGCGCCCGTCGGGTTGCACGGGCTGTTGAGCAGCACGAGGCGAGTTTTCGGCGTGATCGCGGCCGCGAGCTGGCGCGGCGTGATCTTGTAGCCCTGCGCGGCGCCGGCGAACGGTGTGACCGGCAGGCCGTCCGCGAGCAGCACCATGTCGGGGTAGGAGACCCAGTAGGGCGCGGGGATGATCGCCTCGTCGCCCGGGTCGAGCACGGCCATGCAGAGGTTGTAGATCGTCTGCTTGGCGCCCGAGGAAATCAGAATCTGGTTGCGCTCGTAGCGAATGCCGTTGTCGCGGTCGAACTTCGCGATCACGGCGTCCTTCAGCTCGTTGATGCCTTCGACGTTCGTGTAGCGCGTGAAGCCGCTCGCGATGGCGTCCGCGCCGGCCTGCGCGATGTGTCGCGGCGTGTCGAAATCCGGCTCTCCCGCGCCGAGGCCGATCACGTCCTTGCCTTCGGCTTTGAGGCGGGCGGCGCGGGCGGTGACGGCAAGGGTCGGGGACGGCTTGACGCGCTGGGCGCGTCGCGAGACGGGTAGGCTCACTGGATTCCTTGGGGCGTAGTCGTTCGAGGACCTGGGCGTCGGCTATATTACGGGATCAGGCTCGGCGTCACCAATGTTGCGGAGCTGCAACGTGACGCTCGTGGAGACACGCCGCATGGAACGGTCGGAACCCCCTGTCGATCGGAAGGAATTCAAGCTCGTCGCGGACTACACGCCGTCCGGCGATCAGCCCGAGGCCATTGCCAAGCTCGTCGAAGGGCTCGAGGCGGGCCTTGCGCACCAGACGCTGCTCGGCGTGACGGGAAGTGGGAAGACATTTTCCGTCGCCCAGGTCATCCAGCGCGTGCAGCGCCCGACGCTCGTGCTCGCTCACAACAAGACACTCGCCGCGCAGCTCTACGGTGAGTTCCGCGAGTTCTTTCCGGCGAACGCCGTCGAGTACTTCGTCTCCTACTACGATTACTACCAGCCGGAGGCGTACGTTCCCTCGACCGACACCTATATCGAGAAGGACGCCTCGATCAACGAGCACATCGAGCAGATGCGCCTCTCGGCGACCAAGGCGCTGCTCGAGCGGCCGGACTCGATCATCGTCGCGACGGTCTCGGCGATCTACGGGCTCGGGGACCCTCAGGCCTATCTCTCGATGGTGCTGCATCTCGTGCGCGGCGATCACCTGGATCAGCGCAAGCTCCTGCGCCGGCTCGCGGACATGCAGTACACGCGAAACGACGTGGACCTCACGCAGGGCACCTATCGCGTGCGCGGCGACGTCATCGACATCTTCCCCGCGGAATCCGACCGCGAAGCCGTCCGCGTCGAGCTGTTCGACGATGCGATCGACTCGATCACGCTCTTCGATCCACTCACCGGGGCGGTCTCGCGGAAGGTGCCGCGGTTCACCGTGTACCCCGGCACGCACTACGTGACGCCACGCGAGCGGCTCATCGGCGCGGTCGATCAGATCCGCGAGGATCTGCGCGAGCGGCTCGCGGAGCTGCGCGAGGCGGGGAAGCTCCTCGAGGCGCAGCGGCTCGAGCAGCGCACGCGGTTCGACATGGAGATGATCCAGGAGGTCGGCTACTGCGCGGGCATCGAGAACTACTCGCGCTACCTCTCGGGCCGCGCTCCGGGGGAGCCGCCGCCGTGCCTGTTCGATTATCTGCCGCGCAACGCGCTGCTCGTCATCGACGAGAGCCACCAGACCATCCCGCAGCTCGGGGCGATGTATCGCGGCGACCGCTCGCGCAAGGAGACGCTCGTCGAGTACGGCTTCCGGCTGCCCTCCGCGCTCGACAACAGGCCGCTCAAGTTCGAGGAATGGGTTGAGCTCGCCCCGCAGATGATCTTCGTCTCGGCGACGCCGGCGGACTACGAGAAGGCGCACTCCTCGCAGATCGTCGAGCAGATCGTGCGGCCCACGGGGCTCGTCGACCCGGAGGTCGAGGTGCGCCCAGTGAGGACGCAGGTAGACGACTTGCTGTCGGAGATCGGCAAGTGCGTCGCGAGCGGGGAGCGCGTGCTCGTCACGACGCTCACCAAGCGCATGGCCGAGGACTTGACCGAGTACCTGCACGAGCACGACGTGCGGGTGCGCTACCTGCACTCGGACATCGAGACCGTCGAGCGCACCGAGATCATCCGCGACTTGCGGCTCGGCCGCTTCGATGTGCTGGTCGGCATCAATCTGCTGCGCGAGGGGCTCGACATGCCGGAGGTCTCGCTCGTCGCAATCCTCGATGCCGACAAGGAAGGGTTCCTGCGCTCGGACAACTCGCTCATTCAGACGATCGGGCGCGCGTCGCGGAACATTCACGGTCGGGCGATCCTCTATGCGGACATCGTCACCGGCTCCATGCGCCGCGCGATCGATGAGACGAACCGCCGCCGCCACAAGCAGCTCGAGTACAACCGCGTCCACGGCATTACGCCGCGAGGCATCCAGAAAGGGGTGATGGACGTTATGGAAGGGGCCCGCGCGCCGGGCGCGGCTCCCGCCGACCGTCGACGGATGGCGAAGGGGCGGGAGGCGGCGAGCGTCCAGGATCTGCGCCCCGAGGCTCTCGTTCGGCAGATCAAGAAGCTCGAGGCGGAGATGTACAAGAAGGCTCGCAACCTCGAGTTCGAGGAGGCCGCGCGGCTCAGAGACGAGATCGAGCGGCTGAAGCAGGTCGAGCTCGGCCTCGCACGGCGCACTTCCGCCGGTTGAGCCCAGATCGGGCTCGGCATCGCACCGGGCGCCCCGGCGGGCTGAGCGGCGGGGCCCCGGCTTGCCTCCCCGGTGGGCCTTCGGTATCGTCCCCGTCCCGGTGATCACACACAGAACTGGCCACGGCAGCGCGAGCTCCCCGCTTCCGCAGAAGGTCGACAGGCGCGTAGCTCAGTGGTAGAGCACTACCTTGACATGGTAGTGGTCGGTGGTTCGATCCCACTCGCGCCTACCACTTTTCCCACGTACCCGGACGACTCATGCCCGTCGTGACATTGCCTGATGGCAGCCAGCGCCGTTTCGATCATCCCGTGACGGTCGACGAGGTGGCTGCGAGCATCGGCCCGGGGCTTCGCAAGGCGGCACTCGCCGGGCGCGTGGACGGCAAGCTGGTCGACACCTCCTACCGCATCGATGGGGACGCGCGCGTCGCGATCGTCACGGAGAAGGACCCGGAGGGTCTCGAGATCATTCGGCACTCGACCGCGCACCTGCTCGCCCAGGCGGTGAAGCAGCTGTTTCCCGAGGCCCAGGTGACGATCGGCCCCGTGATCGAGGACGGGTTCTACTACGACTTTGCCTACAAGCGCCCTTTCACGCCGGAGGACATCGCGGCGATCGAGGCACGGATGCGCGAGCTCGCGCAGGCGGACCAAAAGGTGAGCCGCCGCGTCATGGCGCGCGAGGAGGCGGTGCGGTTCTTCGAGGGCCTGGGCGAGCACTACAAAGCCGAGATCATCGCGAGCATCCCGGCGGGCGAGGAATTGAGCCTCTACGGCCAGGGCGACTGGGTGGACCTCTGCCGCGGGCCGCACGTGCCTTCCACCGGCAAGCTCAAGGCGTTCAAGCTCACGAAAGTCGCCGGCGCCTACTGGCGGGGAGACTCGCGCAACGAGATGCTGCAGCGGATCTACGGCACCGCCTGGCCCGACAAGAAGCAGCTCGAGGAGTACGTGAAGCGGCTCGAGGAGGCGGAGAAGCGCGACCACCGCCGCATCGGCCGCGAGCTCGACCTCTTCCACATGCAGGAGGAGGCGCCCGGCGCCGTGTTCTGGCACCCGAAGGGCTGGCGGGTCTTTCAGACGTTGATCGCGCACATGCGGGAGCGGCAGCGGGAGGCGGGCTACGAGGAGGTGAACGCCCCCGAGCTGATGGACGTGGAGCTGTGGCGGCAGTCGGGGCACCTCGAGAAGTTCGGCGAGAACATGTTCCTCACGCGCACGCCCGATGAGCGGGTCTACGCGATCAAGCCCATGAACTGTCCGGGGCACATCCAGATCTTCAAGCAAGGATTGAAGAGCTACCGCGACCTGCCCGTGCGGCTCGCCGAGTTCGGCAAAGTGCACCGCTACGAGCCCTCCGGCGCGCTCCACGGGCTGATGCGAGTGAGGGCTTTCACCCAGGACGATGCGCATATCTTCGTCACCGAGGAGCAGATCACGGCCGAGTCGGTCGCCGTGACGAAGCTGCTCCTCGACATCTACCGAGACTTCGGCTTCGAGGACGTGCGCATCAAGTTCGCCGACCGGCCGCCGCAGCGCGTCGGCGAGGACGCCATCTGGGACCGCGCGGAGGAGGCGCTGAAGGCGGCCTCGCGGGCGGCCGGGATCGAGTACACGCTCAACCCCGGGGAGGGGGCCTTCTACGGGCCGAAGCTCGAGTTCCACTTGCGCGACGCCCTCGGCCGGGAGTGGCAGTGCGGTACCGTGCAGCTCGACTTCAACATGCCGGGGCGGCTCGGCGCGCACTACATCGACGAGCACAGCCAGAAGCGCACGCCCGTGATGCTGCACCGGGCGATCTTCGGGTCCCTCGAGCGATTCTTCGCCATCCTGCTCGAGCATCACGCCGGGCGGCTGCCGGCCTGGCTCGCCCCCGTGCAGGGGGTGGTCATGAATATCACCTCCCCCCAGGCGGATTACGTCTCACGCACGACGGAAATGCTGAAAAAACAGGGATTTCGCGTCGAATCCGACTTGCGTAACGAAAAGGTCGGTTTTAAGATTCGCGAGCACACGCTTCAACGTGTTCCGTACTTACTGGTCGTGGGCGACAAGGAGGTCGCAGCGAATTCACTCGCAGTGCGTACCCGCAGCGGAAAGGACCTCGGCACGATGTCCGTGGAGACGTTCGCAGAACGCCTCCGGACCGAGCTCGAGAGCCGCGGGCGCCGAACTTTGGAGGATTAACGCATCGCTCTTGCAACAAAGCGCGTCCGGCGCAATGAGGAGATCACCTCGCCGCAGCTGCGGGTGATTGGGCCGGACGGGGCGCAGGCCGGGGTCATGTCCCGGTTCGACGCGCTCCAAATGGCGTCTTCCGCCGAGCTGGATCTCGTTGAGGTATCGCCGACCGCGGAGCCGCCGGTCGTGCGCATCATGGATTACGGAAAGTTCCTCTTCGAGCAGAACAAGAAGGCTCACTCGGCGAAGCGCAAGCAGAAGCAGATCCAGGTCAAGGAAGTGAAATTCCGGCCCGGAACGGAAGAGGCGGATTACCAGGTGAAGCTGCGTAATCTCGTCCGCTTCCTTACCGAGGGTGACAAGGCCAAGGTGACCTTGAGGTTCCGCGGCCGAGAGATGGTGCACCAGGACATCGGGCGCAAGCTCCTCGCACGGGTCTCCACCGACCTCGCTCCCTACAGCGTCGTCGAGCAGAACCCGATGATGGAGGGGCGGCAGATGGTCATGGTGTTTTCACCTAAGAAGAAGTAACGCTTCCAAGTCATTGAGATGACTGGAATCGTTCGCCCGTAGCGGGCGCGTGAGCGCCTGGCGACCGGGGCTATGTCAAGTCAAGGAGCTCGATCATGCCCAAGTTGAAGACCAACCGGGGCGCGGCCAAGCGTTTTCGCAAGACGGCGAAGGGCTTCAAGAGCTATTCGTCGGGCCGCCGCCACAACCTCGGCCACAAGGACCGCAAGCGCAAGCGCCATTTGCGCTCGGGCGGCAGCAGCCTCGTCCACGAGAGCGACCAGGGTCGCCTGATCCGGCTGCTTCCGCATCACAAGTAATCGTCGAGTCGTCGCGGCGCGGCCCGAGGGGCTGAGCGCCGCTCACGGAGAAGTCCATGGCACGAGTCAAGCGTGGCGTGACGGCGGGGCGCCGTCACAAGAAGGTATTGGGGAAGGCGAAGGGCTACTACAACGCCCGGCGCAAGGTGTATCGCGCGGCGAAGCAGGCCGTCATCAAGGCCGGCCAGTACGCGTACCGCGACCGGCGCGCGAAGAAGCGCGAGTTCCGCGCGCTGTGGATCGCGCGTATCAACGCGGCGGCGCGCGCGTACGGCCTTTCGTACAGCCGCATGATCAACGGGCTCGACAAAGCCGGTCTCACGGTCGACCGCAAGATGCTGGCCGACCTCGCGGTGAACGACGCGGCGGCTTTCGGCGCGATCGCGCAGCAGGCGAAGACGGCGCTCGGCATCGCTTGACGGCGTGGTGAGCGCCGGGGCGCGCGGAACGTGAGCGATCTCGATCGACTCCTCGATCAGGCGCGGCGCGAGGTCGCCGAGAGCGCCGATCTCGCCGCGCTCGAGGAGACACGCGTGCGCTGGCTCGGGCGCAAGGGCGCGCTCACCGAGCAGCTGAAAGCGCTCGGTGCGCTCGCGCCGAGCGAGCGGCCGGCGGCGGGACAGCGGATCAACGCGGCGAAGGATGCGCTGCAAGCGGCGCTCGAGGCGCGCCGGGCCGAGCTCGAGCGGGCCGAGGACGAGCGGCGGCTCGCGAGCGGGCGCCTCGATGTGACGCTGCCCGGGCGCGGCGAGGAGCGGGGCGGCCTGCATCCGGTCACCCTCACTCGCTTGCGCATCGAGTCGCTCTTTCGCCGCGCGGGCTTCGACATCGCCGCGGGCCCGGAGGTCGAGGACGACTTCCACAACTTCGAGGCGCTCAACATCCCGCCGAACCATCCGGCGCGCGCGATGCACGACACCTTCTATTTCGCCGACGGAAGGCTGCTGCGCACGCACACCTCCCCGGTACAGATCCGCGCCTTGCTCGCGCGGGGCGCTCCGCTCTCCGTCATCGCGCCGGGCCGCGTGTATCGGTGCGACTCCGACATCACCCACTCGCCGATGTTCCATCAGCTCGAGGGGCTCGTCGTCGGCGAGCAGGTGAGCTTCGCGAACCTCAAGGCGATCCTGCACGGTTTCGTCGAGGCGTTCTTCGAGCGCCCGCTCGGCATGCGGTTGCGGCCGTCGTACTTCCCGTTCACCGAGCCGTCGGCGGAGGTGGACATGTCTTGCGTGTTCTGCCTGGGCAAGGGCTGCCGCGTTTGCAAGCACACCGGCTGGCTCGAGATCGCCGGATGCGGCATGGTGCATCCCAATGTGCTCACGGCGAGCGGCGTCGATGCCGAGCGCTTCACGGGCTACGCCTTCGGCGCCGGTATCGACCGATTGGCCATGCTGCGCTACGGGGTCAACGACTTGAGGCTGTTCTTCGAGAGCGACTTGAGGTTCCTCGAGCAGTTCGCGACGTTCTGAGAGGCGATGAGAGTTCCTTATCAATGGCTGCGTGAGTGGGTGCCCGTGCCCTGGGAGGCTCCCGAGCTCGGGGAGCGCCTCACCATGGCCGGCTTCGAGCTCGAGGCGCTCGAGCCGGCCGCGCCGCCGTTCAGCGGAGTCGTCGTCGCCGAGATCCTCGAGACGGCGCCGCATCCTCAGGCGGACAAGCTGTGCGTGTGCCGTGTCGCGGCCGGCGAGGGCGAGCCCGTGCAGATCGTGTGCGGCGCGAGCAATGCCCGCGCGGGCCTGCGCACGGCGCTCGCTCGAGTCGGAGCGATGCTGCCGGGAGAGGTGAGGATCAAGGCGGCGAAGCTGAGAGGCATCGCCTCTCAGGGCATGCTGTGCTCGGCCAAGGAGCTCGGACTTGCGGAGGCGAGCGCCGGGATTCTCGAGCTGCCCGCGGATGCGCCGGTCGGCGAGGATCTGCGCGGGTATCTCGCGCTCGACGACTACGTGCTCGAGCTCAACGTCACGCCGAACCGGGGCGATGCGCTCTCCGTGCTCGGCATTGCGCGCGAGGTGGCGGCGCTCGGCGGGCGGCCGCTCGGTGGCCCACGAATCGAGCCGATCGCGGCGCGCCACGGCGACCGGATCGGCGTTCACCTCGATGCGCCGGCGGCGTGCCCGAAGTTCGCCGGCCGCGTCATCCGCGGCGTGAACAATCGCGCGGCGACTCCGCAGTGGATGCGCGAGAGGCTGCGCCGCGCGGGGATGCGGTCGATCGGGCCGATCGTCGATGTGACGAACTACGTGATGCTCGAGCTCGGACAGCCGCTGCACGCGTACGATGTGGCGCGGCTGCGCGGGGAGATCCGCGTGCGGATGGCGAAGGCGGGCGAGCCCGTGACGCTGCTCGACGGCCGCCGCGTGACGCTCGACCCCGATGTGCTCGTCATCGCGGACGGCGAGGGCGCAGTCGGCATCGCCGGAATCATGGGCGGCGAGCGCACGGCCGTGAGCGCCGGCACGGTCGATGTGTTTCTCGAGGGCGCGTATTTCTCGCCGGACGCCGTCGCAGGACGGGCGCGGCGGCTCGTCTCCCAGACGGATGCGAGCCAGCGCTTCGAGCGCGGCGTCGACCCCGGCCATCAGGAGCGCGCGATGGAGCGCGCAACCGAGCTCATCTACGCGATCGCGGGCGGCTCGCCCGGGGCGGTCGCCGTCACCCAGGCGGGCGAGTACTTGCCGCGCCGGCTTCCGGTTCGGCTCCGCCGCTCCCAGGTCGCCCGGCTCCTCGGAGCTCCGGTCGACCCGGCTCGGATCGAGGCGATCTTCGGCTCGCTGCAGATGAGCGTCGCGCGGACGACCGAAGGCTGGGCGATCACGCCGCCCTCGCACCGCTTCGACATCGCGATCGAGGCCGATCTGATCGAGGAGATCGCGCGCATCGAAGGTTATGGGACGTTCGCCGAGGCGGACGCGCAGGCGGCCCAGCGCTTCGGCTCGCTGCCGGAGGAGATTCCTCCGGAGGGCCGCGTGCTCGAGAGCCTCGCCGCGCGCGGCTATCACGAGGCGATCACCTACGCGTTCGTCGATCCGGCGCTGCAGTCCCGGCTCTTCCCGGACCGCGAAGCGCTGCCGCTCGCGAACCCCATCGCAAGCGACCTCTCCGTCATGCGCGTGTCGCTGTGGCCGGGCCTGCTGCGCGCCGCGCTCGAGAATCAGCGCCGCCAGCAAGACCGCATCCGGCTCATCGAGCACGGCGCACGCTTCGCGATGACGCGCGGAACGCTCGAGGAGATCGACTCGCTCGCGGGGCTTGCGCTCGGCCCGCGCCTGCCCGAGCAGTGGGGCGGTCCCGCCGAGGCCCGAGCGCCCGTCGATTTCTTCGACGTGAAGGCCGATGTGCAATCGCTGCTCGCGGCGACAGGCGACCGCGACGCGTTCACGTTCGAGGCCGCGGCGCTTTCCTGTCTGCATCCGGGCCGGGCGGCGCGGATCCTGCGCCGCGGCGCGGACGGAGCCGGCGTGTCCGGCCGGCAGCGGTCCCCCGACGATCAGGCGGCCGGGGGGCGAACGGCGGGCCGACAGGCCGTTGGCTGGATCGGCGAGCTGCACCCGCGACTCACCCGTGAGCTCGGACTCGCGGCGCCCCCGATCCTGTTCGAGCTCGATTTCCGCGCCGCGCTGCGCATCGAGCGGCCTCGCGCGCAGGAGATTTCCCGCTTTCCGCAGGTCCGGCGCGACATCGCGGTCGTCGTGGACGAAGCGGTGACTTTAAGTGCCTTGCGCGACCGTGTAACCTTGGCGGCGTCGAGCTTGCTGCGGGAGGTGCGCATTTTCGACGTATATCGGGGGAGCGGCGTAGAACAAGGTAGAAAAAGCGTCGCTTTAGGCTTGATTTTTCAAGAATTTTCTCGCACTCTTACGGACGAGGACGTGGACCGGGCGGTTGCGTCCATCGTAGCGGACCTTTGCGCCGGGCTGGGCGCGAGAATACGAGAATGACGGCTATGGCGGCTCTCACGAAGGCTGAAATGGCGGAAGCGCTCTTCAATCAGCTGGGCCTCAACAAGCGCGAGGCCCGCGAGCTCGTCGACCTGTTCTTCGAGGAAGTGCGCGCCGCGCTGTCGAGCGGGGAGCAGGTGAAGCTGTCCGGCTTCGGCAACTTCGACCTGCGCGACAAGAACCAGCGCCCCGGCCGCAACCCGAAAACGGGCGAGGAGATTCCGATCAGCGCCCGGCGCGTGGTGACATTCCGCCCGGGGCAGAAACTCAAGGCGCGGGTCGAGGCATATGTTGGAGCCAAAGAATAACGACACCCTCCCGCCGATCCCGGGAAAGCGCTACTTCACCATCGGCGAGGTGAGCGAGCTGTGCGGCGTGAAGCCGCACGTGCTGCGCTATTGGGAGCAGGAGTTCCCGCAGCTGAAGCCGGTGAAGCGGCGCGGCAACCGCCGCTACTACCAGCGCCAGGACGTGATCGTCATCCGCCAGATCCGCAGCCTCCTCTACGAGCAGGGCTTCACCATCGGCGGCGCGCGCAACAAGCTCGCGGGCGAGGAGGCGCGCAGCGACACGACGCAGAGCCAGCAGATCGTGCGCCAGGTGCGCACGGAGCTCGAGGAGATCCTGAAGATCCTGCGGCGGTAGGCGAGAGCCCACCTGCGTTGATGCGAAGGCGTGGCCACCCAGGCTGCAGGTACCGCCGCGGCGTGGCTGGCCGATGGCTCGGCAGCGGGCTCGGGCGCCATTCGGCTGCGGAACGGTTATGATAGGCCGTCAGCACGCGGCGGCCGCGCGAGAGCGGCGCTCGCGGATGAGAAGAACAAATCGGATCGGAGCGTGGCGCAGTCTGGTAGCGCACTTGCATGGGGTGCAAGGGGTCCCGAGTTCAAATCTCGGCGCTCCGATCAACGAAAATAATAATCCCGGGGCGCTGAGTATGAGCAGAATCTTCCGTGCCGCCAGGCGAGGCGATTTGGGCGAAGTGAAAGCTTTGCTCGACAGGAAGCCTGGACTTGTCCGAAAGAAGGGCGGCTTCGACGACTGGACACCTTTGCATGTGGCGGCACAGGGCGGTTGCTTGGAGATCGCGAAAATCCTGCTGGACAAGGGGGCGACTGTTAACGCCGGGAGTCTGTTGCGAGACACGCCCTTGCGGCTGGCGGTGGCCAAGGGGCACGTATCCGTCGTGCGATTACTGCTTGCGAACAAGGCGGACGTTAGCGCCAAGGATCTGGAGGTGGCGATCAGATTATGTCCGAAAGCGTGTCAGAGGGAGGTAATCGAAGCCCTTTTCGGGGCGGGGGTCGAAATGTCTTTCGACGCTGCTAGCGAGCTTGGCGACGCCGCCTTGAGCGTCGCTAAATCCGCCTGCATTCCGGCCTTGGAAGATCTCGTGTTGGCGCGTCGCGCCAGGCAGTCCGAGGCAAAGAAGAAGCGTGAAGCAGCCATGGCGGCGTTTCGGCGCACCCTGGCAAATTCTGGCGCAACGATTGAAGAGATGCACAGGGAGTTTATCGCGCGCACGACGGCGCCGGAAGATTTTGGCGTCGCACTTTCCTGTCCGAATTGCGGCGGCCCAATCAACAACTATTCGTGTGCGCAATGTGGAGCGCCGAGGGGGAAAGCGGGGGTGGCATCCAAACGAACCGCAATGAACGTTGTCGTCACTTCGCTTCAACTCCTCGGCTGGGCTGTTCTCGGTCCACTGAGCAGGGCTCACAACAAAGACCTGACGATGGAGATGATTCGCACCAACTCGACTCATCGCAAGGAGGTGATCTTAGCCGCCTTGTATCGGGAAGAGCCGGCTGCCTACGATCAAGCCGCTGTCTGCTATGTAACCTGGCTGAAAGCCGTGGGAAGGTTCGATTGTCCCGCCGGGCTGATCGATTTTGTCAAACGCTATGGGTCGCGCAATGAGGCCAATCCGGCGCTGAAAAGGGCGCTCTTGGAAGTCGCGTTTGTAAAGGGCTGTCAAGCATGGAGCGAAATAGTGCAGGCATACGGTCTGATTACTTCGGCGTATGTCGGATCGGAAGCGCAAATGACCTATTCACAGATCATCGAAGATTGGGAGAAATATCAACGGATGCAGGGGCAGAACACCAGTAGCCTGAAGTCGTTAGTCACCCTCCTGCACACCCTCGAGCAGCGGATCGCGTAAGGTGGAATCGGTAAGCGCGGGAAAATGACGCAGAAAATGATGAACGACCCAGCGTCATTCCAGCTGCAGCAGCTTCAAGATATTGACCGGACCGACTTTTTGTACCAATGTGAATGAGGGAGTTTACATCACAACCTCGTTGGGCGGGGCGCACAGGGCGACGCGGAGGGAATAGACCGCCGCCGGGGCCGTGGGAAATTGGGATAAGACCCATTCGGCGAACTGGCCACGGGTGTGGGGGGCGTTTGAAATTCCTATCCGCCTCGGGCTGAAGTGCGTACCTCGATGCGTCAGACCTCATGGTCGATCGTCGCTTCCAATATGCGCAGCCCATCGAGGCCACTGTCCTGGACGATGCCTCACCCCTCATTGACGGAGAAGGGGCGCGCCAGGGAGAGAGGGCTCCTCATGCCGCTGCCTCCCGGCGGGCGTGGCGCAGAAAGTAGTGCGCGATGAGGAGCGCCTCGGATCGCTCCCTGACAGGGCTCGACAGGCAATCCTGCGCTGACTGCTCAGTTTTGGCGGAATAGGTGGGCGTAGGCTGCGCTCACCGCGAGCCATTCTGGACGCGACTTGAGCTTCACCTCCATCGTCCCTCTGAAGGAGCGATGGATGGTCTCGATGGCCCTTACATTGATGATCGTGCTGCGGTGAACCTGCCAGAACATTCTCGGATCCAGCCGCCCCTTCAATTGCTTGAGCGTCGTGCTGAGGAGATAAGTCGCGTTCGAGGTGATGAGATTCGTGTACTTGTCCTCGGCCTGCAGGTAGCAGATCTCCTCGATAGTCACCACGCGCAGATCCGAGCCGTGAGGAACCGTGAGCCATTTCAGGTACTCCGGCTCCTGCTTCGATGCGAGGCCCCTCAGCGTCTCGACCAGTGCGCGCAGATCCGGCGGTGGCTCCCTCAGGCGCTCCTTCAACCGCTCGATGGTTCGGCGCATGCGCTCGGTGGTCAAGGGCTTCAGCACGTAGTCCAGCGCGCCATGCTCGAAGGCCGCCAGCGCATGCTGCTCATAGGCGCTGATGAAAACGACGTGGCAGCGGCCGCCGGCATGCTGCGCGACGTCGAGCCCGCATGCCCCCGGCATTTGAATGTCGAGGAAGACGATCTCCGGAGACAGCCGGTCAATTGCCTGGATCGCCTGCAGACCGTCTGCGACTTCGTCACTGATGCGCAACTCCGGCCACAGCCGCCCCAGCAGGGCCCGCAGCTCTGCGCGTAGCAGGGGCTCATCTTCGGCGATGATGGCGGTCGGAGCTCCCATGCTCTATCCCGGCCGGGACGACATGTGGCGAAAAGACGAGCGCCGACTCTGCAACGACTCGACGAAGCTGTCGAACTTGGCATCAGCCTCCTGCGGCGCCGTGCGGTACAGTTGTCCGATCTCCATCAGCGAGGCCAGCATGGCCGAGGAGTCCATCTGCGTCTGAGCTGCCGCGAGGCGCGACTCGATCACGCTTTGCTCCAGTTTCACGCGCGACAGCTCTGCCATGCGCAGCCGGTTGAGCGTGCGCACGACGCTGCGCCGCGAGTGGAACACGAACATGGCGACCGATCCGGGTGTCAGGGCATCGAGCATCTCGTAGGCCATCCGGTTCCATGGATGCAGCACCAGCTCGGCCAGATGCGGCATGAAATGGTTGCGGACCCATGCCTGGAGCGCGCACTGAACGACCGCACCGCAGCAGACCGCGATAGTCAGGCAGATCGAGTAGGAGAGGAGGGCGTCTCTGCCGCGAACCACGCATTCCTCCGCATACAGCGCCGCGAGCAGGATGAGCAGAGGCGTCACGGACAACAGCTCGGTGGCCAGCACGGGCCCGTGCGCCGGCGTCGGCAAGCCACCGGCCTCAAAATACCGCATCAAGATGATGAACAGGCCAATCGACTCCGTAATCGCGAACCGGCGCCAGGTCAGACCGCGAAGGGCCGCGTGTGCGAGTGACACGTCGTCTGCAGGCGGTCCGATGCTGGTACCCGTGAGGCCCGAGTCGCTCACGACAGCCTCTGGAGCGGAATGCGCACCGTCGCAATCACGCCGCGCGGCTCAGCGCGCTCGAGCTGCAAAGTCGCTTGCTCGCCGTACTGGAGCCGCAGCCGTGTGCGACTGTTCACGAGCCCGGAGCCGCCCCCTTGGCCGGGCTTCAGCCCGCACCCGGAATCGGCAACCTTCAGCTCCAGGGCCGATCCGTCGCGTGCAGCACTGACGCGGATGAATCCCCCCTCCACTGCCGGTGTAATGCCATGCTTGACGGCGTTCTCCACCAACGTCAGCAGAATCATCGTCGGCACGCGCACGGGCGCCAGATCCGGCGGCAGGTCGAGCTCGTAGGACAGTCTTGTTCCCATGCGTACCCGATAGATCGCCAGATACGCATCGACGAGGCGCATCTCATCGGAGAGGCGCGCCTCTCCCTCGCGGATGTGCGGCAATGCCGCCGAGAAATAGCGCCCAAGATTATCGATGAGGTCGACCGCCGCCTCCGGTTGAAGTCTCGCAAGCGTGCGGACGTTTGCAATCGCATTGAGCAAGAAGTGCGGCTCGATCTGAGCTTGCAGCAACTGCAGCCGGGCGCTTTGCAGCTCGCTGTCCAGCCGCGCCTCGTCGACGCGTGCGCGCGCGAGCACATCCGAAGCGTTGGCCGCCGTCCGGAAGTATCCTAACGAGATCGTCAACAGCATCAAGGCGGTCGCGCTGTCCAATATGCCGGCCAGCCATCTTCCGTGATGCAGAACGCCGTCGGTCCACTCGCCGCTGAAGGCGCCGTGAGGCTCCAGATAAATGCACCAAAGCACGGTGCTGACGACTATCAGGCAGTAAAGCGCGTAGCGTCGCAGGCCGGAGGGTGGCGCAAGGTTGATCAGCGCCACGACGATCGGTTGCGGCGGTACCGTGATCATCAGGTTGAGCTTGAAGACCAGCCCCGCACCGAGCAATGCCTGCGCCAGGCCGATCGTGGGTGCGCTCGCGAGCACATACTCAATGGTCCATTGCAGCGTAGCGAACGCGCAGACCGAGAAGAGAAATCCCAGGCCGCCGAACAGGCTCCGTACACGGCCGAACCGGACCGCTCTCTGCCAGTGAGGAAGGGCTATTGCCGACGTATTCATTCGCTTGCGCCCCGACTCCGCAATTATTACATAGTCACGCGAATGCCGCCGCGGCGCTCGCGCGGCGCAGGCGCTCGTTCACGCCGAAAAAAATCGCCCTCACTCCCAAAACGCCCGCGACCGTCAGAATTCCGTGGCGAATCCGGCGACGGGCGGCGATTCTTATGCGGAGCGGTTTCGCTACTCAATCAATCACAACCAAGGGGAGACTGGCGATGATGCTCTTCAAAAGCGCACAGTGGCGCTGGAACTCCACGGCTCTCGTTATGAGCCTCTGCGTCGCGGCAGGGGCGCTGAGCGGCCAAGCTCGTGCGGCATGCCTAGATTCCAAGACTCCACACCAAGCGCCGCCGGCCAAGCTCAGCGGCATGAACCTGGTTCCGGCTGTCTATTATCAAGGGGATGCAACTGCCGGCAGGCTCGTTCGGGTTTCTGAGCCGGAATTCCCGTCGGCGCCCGGGCCCGCATCCATCGTGGGGCTGTGGCAGTACCAGCTTACGGGTGGCACGGCGGACTGGGGGACCCTGTCCTTGCATGACGACGGCACCGAGATCACCTTCTCTGTCGGAGT
>JASHSR010000112.1 GCA_030038645.1 Gammaproteobacteria bacterium | reverse complement strand
ACGAGCCCTCGCGGGTCGAGTGCGAGATCTTCGATCTCGTCGTGGAGGGAAGCCTTCCCGCCGAGATCCGCGGCTCCTGGTACCAGTGCGTGCCGGACCCGCAGTTTGCCCCGATGCTGGGCCACGACACCTACCTGAGCGGCGACGGGATGGTGCGCCTGCTGCGCTTCGAGGACGGGCACGTCGACTTCAGGCAGCGCTACATTCAATCGGAGCGCTGGAAGAGCGAGCGCGCGGCGCGCCGCTCGCTCTACGGCCTGTATCGCAACCCATACACGGACGATCCGAGCGTGCGCGGCAAGTCGCGCGCCGTGTACAACACGACTCCCATCTACCATGGCGGACGGCTGCTCGCGCTGAAGGAGGACAGCCACGCCATGGAGCTCGATCCCCGCACGCTCGAGACGCTCGGGGAGTGGGACTACGAGGGGCGCCTGCGCAGCGAGACGATGACGGCGCACACGCGACTCGACCCCGAGACCGGCGAGCTTCTGTTCTTCGGCTACGAGGCGAGCGGGCTCGCCTCCCGGGACGTGGCGTACTGCGTGGCGGACCGCAACGGCAAGCTCCTGCGCGAGGAGTGGTTCAAGGTGCCGTACTGCTCGCAGATGCACGACTTCGCGGCGACGAAGGAGCACGTGATCTTTCCGGTCTTCCCGACGACCGCGGACCTCGCGCGCCTGAAGGCGGGCGGCCCGCACTGGGTCTGGGAGCCGGGCAAGCCGACGTTCGTCGGCATCATGCCGCGCGACGGCGGCGTCGAGGACCTGCGCTGGTTCCGCGGTCCGGCGTGCATGGCGTATCACTTCATGAACGCGCACACGGAGGGCAGCCGGGTGCATCTCGACTTCGGCTACAGCCGGGTGAATCCCTTCCCGTTCATTCGGGAGGCCTCGGGCGTCGAGGCTCGGCCGGAGGACTTGGCCGGCGGGCTCGTCCGCTGGACGTTCGACCTCGCGAAGCCCGGCGAGCAGTGGGAGGAGTCCTCGCTCGGGCCCGGCGGCGATATGCCCCGCGTCGCCGACCGCGACATGCTCGTCGATTACGAGGTCGGCTACTACCAGACCTACGATCCGAGCGTCGGCCCGCCGCTCCTCGCGGGGCCCGTCGGAGCCGGGTTCAATACCATCCTGCGCCTCGAGCTCGCGAGCGGAAAGCTCGCGCGCCTGCCGATGGACCGGCGCTCGACGGTGCAGGAGCACGTTCACATTCCCTCGAGCGAGCCGGGTCACGAAGGCTACCTCGCCTTCCTCGTCGATCTGCACGACGAGCACCGGACGGAGATGTTCGTCGTGGAAGCCGCGCGGCTCGAGCGCGGTCCGATCGCGCGCATCCAGATCCCGCTCAGGTTGCGGGTCGGCGTGCACGGCAATTGGGTGCCGGCCGAGGCGCTCGCGTGAGACCGATCTCGTAGCGACCCGCGGTCGCAGGAGGAGGGGGATGTCGACGCCGATTCAAACCAGCCCGGGTCTCGCGGCGGGCGCCGCCGGGGCCTCCACGGCGGAGGTCGCGGCGGCGACGGGCGCTGCCGCCGAGCAGCCCTGGCCGAGTCCGCGCCAAGCGTGGTACGCGGTCACCATCTTCGCGATCGGGCTCATGTTCCTGTTCCTCGACCGCGGCGTGCTCCCGCTTCTGGTGCAGCCGATCAAGCACGACATGCACTTGAGCGACACCCTGGTCGGGCTCCTCATGGGGCCGGCCTTCATCTTTTTCTATTTGATTCTCGGCTTGCCGATCGCGCGCCTGGTCGACAGTCGCAGCCGTCGGGCGATCATCGCCTTCAGCATCGGGGCGTGGAGCCTCATGACGGCGGCGTGCGGACTCACGCGCAACTTCTGGATCCTGCTCATGTGCCGCGTCGGCGATGGCGTGGGCGAGGCGGGCAACGGTCCGGCGACCTACTCGATGATGGCGGACCTGTTTCCGCCGAACCGGCTGGCGCGGGCGATCTCGGTCATGCAGTTCGGCTTCGTCGCGGGCAACGGCCTCGCCACCATTCTCACTGGCGCGATCGTCGCCTGGCTCACGGGCACGCGCTCGTACTCGATACCCGTGCTCGGGGCCGTGCACGGCTGGCAGCTCACGTTCTTCATGGTGGGGTTGCCCGGGCTGATCGTCGCCTGGCTCGCGACGACGATGATCGAGCCGGCGCGGCGCGGGCGGATGCGCGCCGCGAGCGCGGCGGCGGTCAAGCGCGCGATTCCCGTGCGCGAGGTGCTGCGCTACATGGGGCAGAACTGGGGCGCGTACGCATCGATGTTCCTCGGCCTCGCGTTCGAGTCGGTCGTCACGTTCGGCATCATGAACTGGGGGCCGACGTTCTTCGTGCGCACCTACGGATGGACGATCCCGCACTACGCGTACTTGAGCGGTACGCTGTTCCTGGTGCTCTGGCCGATCGGACTCATTCCCGGAAGCCTCATCGGGGAGTGGCTCGTGCGGAGGGGATACCGCAGCGCCTATCTGCTCGTGACGACGCTCACCGTGACGCTGTTCGTGCCGCTCGCGATCATCATGCCGCTGATGCCGAACGGCACCTGGGCGATGGTGGTGATGGCCGCCACCTACCTCGTGGCGGGATTCGGCCCGGGGCCGCAGAACGCGGCGCTGCAGCTCATCACGCCGAACGAGATGCGCGGCCAGGTGACGGCGCTGTTCCTGTTCATCTTCAACGTCTTCGGCTCCGGCATCGCGCCGCTCGTGGTCGCGCTCGTCACCGACTACATCGTCGGCTCCGAGGCGAAGATCGCCGAATCGATCATGCTGACGGCGGC
>JASHSR010000111.1 GCA_030038645.1 Gammaproteobacteria bacterium | reverse complement strand
GTGCCCTCGACGACCTCTGGGAGTACTGACTAAGGATCTCCGGCACGGCCCTCAGTGTCCGCTCCCGTGACGATGTACAGCACGCGAAGAGCGCTCGGGCCACACTCTGATGTGAGCTGCGGCACGTTCTGCCCAATCGCTTCGCGTCCTCATTTGATCGGTCTTTGATCCGCATCACGCCGCGTATCCCATATGGGTCACGCGGTCTTCGCCACTCCTGCGTATCTTGCCATCAACGCGCACTGCGGCCGCGAATGGGAATGATTTTCCCCTGGACAAGGATCATGAGCGCAGCAGTCGATTGGAGATCTTTCGATCGATCGTGGAAGGCCGCGCCGGCGAAGTGTTGGGACGTAGGAGATTGTCATGAGAATGCTGAAGTTAGCAGCTCTATCGGCAATGGTCTTGGGCGCGACCTGCGCCAGTGCGACCACGTGGCGGGTAAGTCAACCTAACGGTCGTGTCGTAGTATTCGGCAACGTCTGCCGGCAGTGGGCAAACGGTGTATTTGGACCATTATTCACCGTCTATCCGGTGGCCAACGGCCAGCCGGTCGGCTCGCCGTGTCCGGTTCGCGACAACCTCGGGCGTATCATCGCACAGGGTCGAGTGAGTAACGAGTAACAGACCTGTATGACGCTTCGCGCGCGTCGCAGGTCAGGGCGCAACGCCGCGGTAGCGCGGTTCGGCGCCGCCCGCCGTCCCTCACGACCGCGAGAACTGCGTTTCCTTCTCCGTGATGAACTCGAGAAGGGCGGGCTTGCCCGCGCGAGTCTGCGCGATGCCGCGCTCGATCGCCGGGACGATCTGCGCCGGATCGGTCACGCGCTCTCCGTAGCCGCCGAACGCGCGTGCCATCGCGGCATAGTCGCCCGAGATGTCCGTCGCGCGGTACTTCTCGGTCGCCTTGGGCATCACGTTGAGCTCGATCGCCATCGCGAAGTTGTTGAGCAGGATTGAAAGGATCGGCAGGCGCTCGCGTACCGCGGTCTCGAAGTCCATGCCCGTGAAGCCGATCGCCGCATCGCCCCAGACGTTGATGCAGAGCTTCTCCGGGTGCACGAGCTTCGCGCCCATCGCGAGACCCAGGCCGTAGCCGAGCTGCGTGGTCTTGCCCCAGCCGATGTAGGTGAGCGGCTTCGTCGAGCGCCAGAATGGCGAGAGCTGGTCGCGCGGGCTCCCCGCATCGTGCGTGATGATCGTCTCGGCGACGTTCACCGTGTGCTGCAGGTCCCACAGGACACGATACGGACTCAGCGGCGCGCGATCGGAGGTGAGCTTCGGGCGCCACTCGCGCAGCCACTCCTCGCGGACGGCCGCGATTTCCGCGGCGACCTTCGTCGCGTCGCGACGCGTGCCGCGGAGCTTGTTGCGGCACACCTCGAGCAGCGCGCGCAGCGCGAGCTGCGCATCGCCGATCAGCGCGTACTGCGTCGGGATCGCCTTGTTGAGGTCGAGCGGATCGAGCGTCGCGTGAATCATCGTCTTGCCGGGCGGCATGGCGACGCCGAACGCCGTCTCCGAGAAGCTGCAGCCGACGCCGAAGATCACGTCGGCGCGGGCGAGGAAATGCGACACGGTGCGCGGGTACGCGGCTCCGCCCGAGCCGAGCGCAAGAGGATGCGTCTCATCGAACGAGCTCTTCCCCGGCAGGCTCGTGCACACGGGGATGGCGAGCAGCTCGGCGAGCTCGGCGAGCTCGGCGTAGGCCTCTGCCCAGTGCACGCCCTGCCCGGCGTAGATCACCGGACACTCGGCTTTCAGGAGCACCTCGGCGACCCGGACGACATCGGCCGGATCCGGCCCCGAGCGCGCGCGGATGACCGGCGTGTAGGCGAGCGGCTCGGGCACCTCGTCCGCGAAGGCGTCGTGAGGGATCTCGACGACGACCGGCTGGAGGCGGCCGTTGCGTAGCTGCGTGAAGGCGCGGCGAAAGATGTTCGGCACTTCCGCGCCGAGCGTCACGGGCTCCGTGTGCTTGGCGACGCCCGCCATCTCGCGCGCGGAGTTGAAGTTGTGCGGCACGTGCGCGAGCCGGCGGGAGTAGCCCTGCGGCAGCACGAGCACGGGAACGGACTCCCCGTACGCCTGCGCGACGCCCCCGTAGGCATTCTCCGAGCCGGGGCCGTGCTGCATGCAGAACACGCCCATCTTGCGCCCGCGCGTCAAGCGCGAGACGGCATCGGCCATGTGCAGGCCGACGCGCTCCTGGCGCACGATGATGGTGCGGATGTCGGCGATCGCGGCGGCCTCGAGCAGGCGGTTGCGCGGATAGCCGAACAGCGTGTCGACTCCCTCGCGCTTCAGGATCTCGGCAATGGCAGCGTCGGTCTTCAACGGACGAGTACTCCCGGGGCTCTCAAATGAATCGGTACTTCGACGAGCGATCGGCGCGCAAGCCGGCTTCAGGCCGACGCGTCCTCCGCCTCGCGCAGGAGGGGGAACGCGGGCAGGGTCAGAAATTCCTCGAAATCCTTCGCGGTGGAGAGGTCCCGGAAGAGGCGAATGGCCTCCGGGAAGCGCCCGCCGTCGTAGGCCTTGGCGCCCACCTCCTGCCGCACGCGGGCCATCTCCTCGGTGATGATCCGGTCGAGCAGCTCGGGGGTTGCGCGTGTGCCGTCCTCCAGCGTGATGCCGTAGTGGACCCACTGCCACACCTGCGCTCGGCTGATCTCCGCCGTCGCGGCGTCCTCCATCAGGTTGTAGAGCGGCACGGCGCCGCGGCCCCGCAGCCACGCCTCGATGTACTGCACGCCGACACGGACGTTGAGGCGCAGCCCCGCGTCGGTCCGCGTGCCCTGATGCACCTCGAGCATCTCCTTCTGGCCGACGCTCACGTCCTCGCGCAGGCGATGCAGCTGGTTCGGTTGCGGCATCAGCCTGTCGAACACGTCCTGCGCGACCGGCACGAGGTCCGGATGCGCGACCCACGTGCCGTCGTGGCCGTCGGAGGCCTCGCGCTCCTTGTCCTCCCGAACGCGCTCCAGCGCCGCAGCGTTCGCTTCGCGGTCGCGCCGGTTCGGGATCTGAGCGGCCATGCCGCCCATCGCGAATGCGCCGCGGCGGTGGCAGGTCTTGATGAGGAGGAGCGAGTACGCGCGCAGGAACGCTTTGCCCATCACGACTTGCGAGCGGTCGGGCAGCACGTACGTCGCGTTCCCGCGGAGCTTCTTGATGAAGGAGAACATGTAGTCCCAGCGGCCGCAGTTCAAGCCCACGATGTGCTCGCGCAGCTCGTGCAGGATCTCGTCCATCTCGAAGGCCGCGGGCAGCGTCTCGATGAGCACCGTCACCTTGATGGTGCCCGGCGCGAGGCCGAGCCGCTCCTCGGCGAAGAGGAACACGCTGTTCCAGAGCCGCGCTTCCGGATAGCTCTCGAGCTTCGGAACGTAGAAGTAAGGCCCGGTGCCCCGCTCGAGTAGCGCCTGCGCGTTGTGGAAGACGTAGAGGCCAAAGTCGAACAGGCTCCCCGACATCGGCGCGCCGTCCACCGTCACGCCCGGCTCGGGAAGGTGCCAGCCGCGCGGGCGCACCATCAGCACGGCCGGGCTCGGGCCGAGCGCATAGCGCTTGCCGCTCGTGGGATCCTCAAAGTCGAGCGTGCCGTGCCAACGGTCGAGGAGGTTGATCTGCCCGTCGAGCAGGTTGTGCCAGGTGGGGGAGTTCGCGTCCTCGAAATCCGCCATGAAGACCTTGGCGCCGGAGTTGAGCGCATTGATGATCATCTTGCGGTCGGTCGGGCCCGTGATCTCGACGCGCCGGTCGAGGAGGTCCGCGGGGATCGAGCCGACCCGCCAGTCGGCGCTGCGGATGTCCGCGGTCTCCCGGGCAAAGTCGGGGAGCTCCCCCGCGTCGTAGCGCGCCTGGCGATTGACCCGCGCGTGCAGGATCTGCGAGCGCCGCGGCTCGAAGCGCCGGTGCAGCGCGGCCAGGAACTCGAGCGCCTCGGGCGTCAGGATCTCCTCGTGCCGGGGACCCATGGGATAGCGCAGGGTGACGCCCGCTGGCGCACGGGGTGTCGAGCGGTCACGAAAGGCGGCGACGGACATCGAGCGTCCTCCCTTTCCCATTCATCAATAATCCTGCCTCACTATGCCCCCAACGGTCGAAAATGCCCAGCCGTCCTGGGGCCAAAGTATCTTCACTGGACCGGAAAAGATGTCGCGGGGGCGGCGTCGGGCACGGCGGCGTGGCCCATGATGCGCCCTTCGTGGCGCTTGATGAACAGCATGGCGATGAGGGTGATGAGCGCACAGCCGAGCATGAGGTAGGCCGGACCCGTCGCGGAGCCCGTTGCCGCGACCAGCAGGGTGGCGATGAGGGGAGCCGTCCCGCTGAATAAGGAAAATGCGAGGTTGAACGAGACCGCGATGCCGCTGAAGCGGATGCGGGTGGGGAAGAGGTCGGCCACGATGCCGGCCATCGGCCCGTTGCAGAAGGACGCGGCGACGCCCGCGCCGAGGAAGAGCGGGATGAGCCGCACCGTGTGGCCGGCCGCCGCATCGAAGAACGGGAAGCAGAAGAGGGCGAGGAGCAGCGATCCGAAGCCGAGGATCCAGCGCCTCGGGATCTTGTCGCTCAGCCACGCGGCGGTGAGCAGGCCGAAGGAGAGCACCAGGAGCCCGAGGTTCTGCGCCTCGATGCCCTCGAGGTAGCTGTGGTGCATCACCCGCTGCATGAAGGTCGGCATCGCGAAGAGCAGCCCGTTGAAGCCGGCCGTCGCGACCATCGCCGCAACAGCGAAGAGCGTCGGCGCCGGCGCGGTGCGCATGAGCTCGAGGAAGGGCTGCTTGGAAGTCGTGTGACGCAGCTTCTTGAACTCCTCGGTCTCGGAGAGCGAGAGTCTCAGCCAGAAGCTCACGAAGCCGATGAGGCCGCCGAAGAGAAAGCCGATGCGCCAGCCCCACGCGGCGACTTGAGCGGGATCGAGCAGCTTCACCACCCCAAACCCGACCGCCGAGGCGAGCGCGACACCCGTGTTCACGCAGAAGAAGATGAAGCCGGAGGAGAAGCCCGCCCGCTGCGGAGCCGTCTCGACGACGTAGGTGATGGCGCCCGGCAGCTCCCCGCCGAGCGAGAAGCCCTGGATCAGCCTCAAAGCGATCACCGCCACGGTGGCGCCGGCGCCCCATTGTGCGTAGCCCGGGAGCAGGCCGAGCGCGAGCGTGGCCGAGGACATGATGAGGATGGAGCAGATGAACACCCGGCGCCGCCCGTACTTGTCGCCGAAGTGGCTGAAGATGACCCCGCCCACGAGGCGGGGGACATAACCCAGGGCGAACACCGAGTAGGAGAGCATCAGGCCGATGAGCGGGCTCTTCGCCGGGGCGAAGAACGCATCGCCGATGTACTGTGCGAAGGTGCTGTAGATGACGAAGTCGTAGAACTCGAGCGCCCCGCCGAGGCTCGAGAGCACGATCGTGCGCCACTGAGAGCGCCCGATCCCGACGTACGCCGGCACGGCATCGCCCATCGATGATCCCCGATACCCTAGCGCAGGTGCAGCACTCGACAGCGCAGCATGTTAGCGGAGCCTGACCTGCGGCGATACCAGAGCTTGAGCTAGACCATATGCTCGTGGGAGCCCTTCGGAGGCCTCTCGGAGCCCCCGAGCAGCCCGGCTCCCCCTGCGAGCGCCCGGATGAGACCCGCGCTGTTCACCAGATGGTGCACTGCCGCGGAACGGCACCCATATTGCTCGCCACGCACTTGATAGTGATGGCTCAGCTGCCCGAAACTAACGCGTTGACCCGTTATCGCTCATATGTTACGCATACCCGTCCGGTGCTCGCTGGAATCGGTGGTCAGGCGAGTGTGACGGGCACCTGCGAGCGATGAAACCGATGTCCAGCCGTAGGCATTTTTTGACGACTCTCGCCGGCGGAGCCGCCGGGCTGAGCCTCTCGGGCCTAGTGCCGGCCGCGGCGCTTGCGCGCTCCCGGCGCGCCGCTCCCCTCACGGTCACGCGGCTGACAGACCGTCTCGCCGTCATCTCGGGTGCCGGCGGCAACGTCGTGGTCCTGAGCGGACCCGATGGGGTGCTGCTCGTGGACTCGGGCTCCCCGGAGCGCTCCGGCGAGCTGCTCGACACCGTGGCCACTCTGCCCGGGGGCCACACCATCCGCACCGTCTTCAACACCCACTGGCACTGGGACCATACCGGCGGCAACGAGCGGATGAGCCGAGCCGGAGCGAAGATCATCGCGCACGAGAACACGCGCCTGTGGCTCGGCACGCAGATCTGGGTGGAATGGCAGAACCGCACGTATGCGCCGC
>JASHSR010000110.1 GCA_030038645.1 Gammaproteobacteria bacterium | reverse complement strand
AGGCCGCGGCGTCCGAGCGGGTCGCCGCGCGCGAGAAGCGAGCCGCCGAGCAGGCCGTGGAGTGGAACAAAAACCCGGCGCCGAAGGACCTGCGCGATTTCTCCGGCGTCTGGTGGACCCGCGGCTATGACCGGACCTTCCGGCCGATCACCCCTCGGCCGATGTCCCCGGACGAGTCGGCGAAGCTCCTCCCGCTCACACCGCTCGAGGCGGCGAGCCGCAAGCACCACCTCTACATGGAGAGCCTCGGCAGGCCGATCGCCGATGCGCCGACGCGCTGCTTCCCGCACGGCGTGCCGAGAATCATGGCCTCGCCCTACCCCATCCAGTTCGTCTATACCCCGGGGTTGATCACCATCCTGCACGAAGTGGCGCACAACGTGCGGTTCATCCACATGGACGGCAAGCCCCCTCCCCCCGATACGCCGCGGACCTTCATGGGGTACTCCGTCGGCCACTGGGAGGGCAACACGCTCGTCGTCGTCACCGATCATTTCAATGATCGGACGCAGATCGACGAGGAGTCGCTCTCGCACGGCCTGAAGCTGAAAGTCACCGAGCGGTTCACCCGGTTCACCAACCAGTACGGCGGCGCCGAGCTGCGCGATCTGATCACCATCGAGGACCCCGATCACTACACGCGGCCCTGGACGACGGAGCGGACGTATCCCTGGCGCGGTGACGTGCGCATCGAGGAGTACTCGTGCGAGGAGAACAACCGCAACGCGCCGGTGAACGGCATCACGGTGGCCAAGTGAGCGCGGGACAGCACGGGGGCGCGGGGCGCCTCGCGGGACTCGCGCCGGCTGCGAGGCGCGCGCCGGCACCGACTGCAGGATTCGTCGCGGCGCTTGCTCTCTCGATCGCCGCCGCGGCGGCGCTGATGCTCGCGGCGCCGCACGCCTTCGCCGCAGCTGGCGCAGCCGCGGCCGAAGTCTCCGCGGCCGGCGACCCTGCGAGCGCCGACGCTGGGAGCGCCGGCCCTACGAGCGGCGACTCCGCGAGCGCCGACCCTGCGACCGGCACGCCGGCCGATCCCTTGTTCGAGCAGCCGCCGCCCGGCACGCCGAATTTCACCGGCAAGTGGGCGATGACGCGGCGAATCACTCACCTGCTCACGGCCGATGGACGCGAGCCGCCGCTCAACGCGGCGGGCAAGGCGGAATACGCAAAGCGCCAGGCGGCGTTGAAGGGCGGCGACCGCACGATCGATCCGATCAGCGCCTGCCTGATGCACGGCGTGCCGAGGCTGCTCTATGCGCCGTACCCCTTCCTGATCCTGCAGACGACGCGCAGCGTGGACTTCGTTCACGAAGTGAACCACACGTTCCGCATCATCTACTGGGACAAGACACTGCCCGAGGATCCGGATCCCACCTGGCTCGGCTCGTCGATCGCTCGCATCGAAGGGCGGACGCTCATCATCGAGACGATCGGCTTCAACGACAGGACCTGGCTCGACTACTCCGGCCTGCCGCACGGCGAGAAGCTCGAGGTGCAGGAGCGCTACAGGCTGTCGGGACGCAACCGAATCGAGGGCTCGGTCACCATTACCGACCCGGACTACTACACCCGTCCGTGGACGACCCGCTTCACGCTCGCGAGGCAGCCGGGCATGAGCCTCAAGGAGAACGTCTGCACCGACACGCACCGCATGTGAGCGCGGGCGGCAACGGCTTCGGCTCCCTCACTCGGCGCCGCGGCAGAGCGCCGTGATGCAGATGGAGGCGAGCGTGCGCCCCGCCGGGGGCACCGGCAGGCCGCGCTCGATCATGAGACGGCGAATCAACGCGGCCGTCTGCGGGTGCGGAATCGCGGACTGCACGCCGACGCGCACCAGGCCGTCCGCGTAATCGATCGCCTGCCAGCTCACGCCCGCGAGCGCGTGAACCGTGTCGCGGCTTCCGATGTCGTGGAGGGAGAGATCGGCGCCGCGGTCCACGAGCAGCTGGACCACGTCGTTCCTTCCCTTGTGCGCAGCGCCCATGAGCGCGGTGCGCCGGTCGACGAGGTCCTGCGCATTCACGTCCGCGCCGAGGTCGAGCAGGAATTTCACCGTCTCGTAAGTCTCCTTCGGCGACCACTCGTACGTGACGCCCTCGACCCATCCGATGCCGCTCGCCACCATGAGCGGCGTCACGTTGATGTACGTCGGAATCCGCCAGTCGGCCCCGTGCGCCATCAGCAGCTTCATCAGCACGAGGTCGCCCGACTGGGCGGCGCGCAGGAAGGGCGTCGCGCCATCCTCCTGTAGCCACTGGTTCGTGAAGACAGTGCGCGTGTCGAGGCTCGACCGCATCCGCAGGTTGGGGTTCGCCCCGGCGGCGAGCAGCAGCTTGATGAAGTCGAGGTGGTCCATGTCCGGCTTGCGCACTGGATAGTCGCCGTTCGCGATGTTGCGGTTGTCCGTCGCGATGTAGAGCGGATTCCAGCCGCCCTCGTTGGCGAGGTTGGGATTGGCGCCGTGCTTCAGCAGATACGCGCCGAGCTGGTAGTAGCGGTTCTGCGTGGCGACGAGCAGCGGCGTCCAGCCGAACTCGCTCATCTCGTTGACGTTCGCGCCGACGGCGAGGAGCACCTTCACCGTCGCGAGATCGCCCTGGCGCGCGGCGAAGATCAGCGGCGTCAATCCGCCCCATCTCTTCTTGCTCTCGGGGGGCAGCTTCGGCAGCGGGTAGCGCTCGAGCACGGCGCGGGCCGTCTCGATCTCCTCGTGCACCTGCTTCTGCGACTGCGCCGAGGCCTGCTTGACGATGATGCCCGCGAGGCCGTACCCGTACGCGAACTGCGAGATGCGGGAGCGGCCCGTCTCCGCGAGGTATGGCTTGCGGCCCGGCGCGGCGCTCGCCGAGCGTGCGCTCACGTCCGCCCCCTTCGCGATGAGGAAGCGCACGGCATCGGTGTTGTTGTTCGCCGCGGCCCACATGAGCGCCGTGGTGCCGCGCAGGCGCTCGCGCGCATCCACCTTCGCGCCGTGCGCCACCAGCAGCTGCATGACGGGCACGCTGCCCGTCCGCGCGGCCATCATCAGAGGCGTCTCGCCGTGCGTGAGCGTCTCGCTCACGTCCGCTCCCGCATCGAGCAGGAGCTTCACGAGCTGCGCGTTGCCGGCCTGGCAGGCGAGCAGGAGCGGCGTCATGCCGGTATCGGTCCTCACGTTCGGGTGGGCTCCGGCCGCGAGCAGCAGGGCCGCCGTGCGCACATCGCCCCGGTAGGCCGCCCAGTGCAGCGCCGTGCTGCCGTCCGGCTGCGTCGCGTTCACCTCGGCATGCGCTCTCAGCAGCGCCTCGACGCGCGCCGAGTCCTGCTGCATGACGGCGTCCGCCAAGTCGCTCGCGGCGAGCGCGAGCCCGCTGCACGAGAGCCATGCGAGCGCGGTGAGCAACGTCGCGAGGAGCCGTTTCACGGGAGTCGCGCCTGTCTCATGGGAGTCGCGCCTGAGGCATCGGCGAGCCTGCCGCCGCGCCGGCCTCAGAACCGCCGGCCGATCGGCTGGCCGTTGACCGTCGCCGTCATCATGCTGCCGCCGTTCGCGCCGTTCTTCAGCGGATGGATGACCACCTCGATCGTGTCGCCCTGCTTGATGGACGTGCGCTTCCAGCCCGCGCGCCTGAGCCCGTTGGGGCTCCCGCCCTCGATCGACCATTCCTCCATCTTGCCGGTCTGCGGGGACTTCACGAGGATGTCCACCCAGATGTGGGGGTTCGTCCACTGGAAATCCTTGACCGTGCCCACCAGCCTCTTCGTCACGTGCTGGTCGAAGGTCGCGAACGAGTGATGCGCCGAGGCGGCGCCCACCCAGGCGAAGCCGAGGAGCGCGACGCTCACGGCGAGCCGGTACCTCATGAGACCTCTCCCTAATGCTTCTAATACTGCATTCAAATGCCGACCAGCCGGCCGGTGCTGTCGCCGAAGCGGTCGGCGGGGATGTCGAACATGTCGAGAATGCTGAGCAGCAGGTTGCCCGTGGGGACCGTGCGGCTCGCGTACGAGAGCAGACGGTCGCCCTTCAGCCGGCCCGATGCGCCGCCGACCAGCACGTGCGGCACGTCGTAGTGCAGGTGCTGGTTGGAGTCGCCCATGTTCGAGCCGTACAGCAGCAGCGAGCGGTCGAGCAGCGTGCCGTCGCCTCCTTGATCGCGGCGAGCTTCTGAACGAGGTACGTGAACATCTGCACGTGGTAGCGGTTGAGCTTCGCGTACACCGCGATCTGGCCGGGGTCCTCCCCATGATGCGAGCCGAGATGGAAGCTGATGGTCGTGCCGCTCTTCGGATACACGCGGCTCGTCAGGTCGCGGGCGAACAGCACCGCGCCGACCCGCGTGATGTCCGCCTGGAACGCGAGCGCGAGCAGATCGAACTGGATCTGGATGTGCTCGTGGAAGGATTCCGGCACGCCGTAGGGCACCGTGATGTTCGTCGGCACGCCCGTGGAGGCGCGCCGCGCGATCACGAGGCGCCGCTCGATCTCCCGCACGTCGTCGAGGTACTCCTCGAGGCGAACGCGGTCCGTATGCGGCACCTGCGGCATGAGCTCGCCGATGCTGCCGGTCACGGAGTCGAGGATGCTCGCCTCGCGCGCGCGGCGCTCCGCCCGCACCGCGGGGGAGCTGCCGTCGCCGAACATCCGCTCGAACACCGTCTGCGGATTGATCTCCATCGGCAGCGGGCGCGTCGGCGTCTGCCAGGAGATCGTGTTGGTGTAGATGCAGCTGTAGCCTTCCCCGCAGCTGCTCGAGTTGGCGCCCGGATCCTCCGTCGCGAGCTGCAAGGAGGGCAGCAGCGTGTCCCGGCCGATGTGGCTCGCGATCATCTGATCGACCGAGGTGCCGACATGGATGTCGGGTCCCGCGGTCTTCTTCGGCTTGACGGCGGTGAGGAAGGCGGCCGCGACGAAGTGATCGGCGCCGGTGACGCCGGGCGGATTCTCCGACGACTGCGACCACATGCCGGCGGTGAGGACCACCTGCTTGCGGAAGGGCTGCAGCGGCTCGTAGATGTACGGGAAGGCGAATCCAGCCTCGGTCGACTTGGGCACCCAGTAGCCGGGCGCGGCCCCGTGCGGGATGAATGCGCCGACGAAGCGCGTCGGCAGGAGCGACTTGGCGGACGCGCGCGCGCGCGCCGGTAGCATCGACTCGAGGAGCGGCAGCGCGAGCGTCGTGCCGAGTCCCCGGAGGAAGGTCCTGCGCGGAAGCGCGCGATTCGTGATGAATGGCATGTTCAGTACCTCTCGAGCACCGCCCTCGCTCAGCGACCCGGGTCGAGTCCGACCCCCGGCGCGGCCGAGCCGGTCGCGGATGCAACTTTCTGCGCAGAGCCGAGCCCCTGCCCGGGACCTCGCCCCGGCACGACGTTCATGCGGAAGACATCGCTCATCGCGATCGCCTCGATGAGGCTTCGCAGCCGATAGCCGTCGCCCGACGTCTCGCGCAGGATGCCGCGCACGGTCGGCATGTCGTTGTACGCGACCGCTCGTCCGAGCGCGTAAGTCATCAGGTTCTCGACGGCGTTGAGAAGGTACCGCTGCTTGTGGCGCAGCACGAACGCCCGCACGCCGGCCGGCCCGTCCACCATGGTGCCGTCGTACAGGCGGCTGCGCGTATCGATCGGGCTGCCGCCGTCGGTCGCGCGCCAGCGGCCGATCGCATCGAAGGGCTCGAGCGCGAAGCCGATCGGGTCCATCAGCCGATGACAGCTCGCGCAGGCCGGATTGGCCCGATGCTGCTCCATCAGCTCGCGCATCGTCTGCGGCCGGGAGTTGCCCGCGGCGTCGCGCGGCTTGGGCTTCAGCGCCGGGACGTTCGCCGGCGGATCCGGCGCCGGCGAGCCGAGGAGCGTCCTCAGAACCCAATTGCCGCGGACGACGGGCGAGGTCCGGTCCGGATGCGAAGTGATCGCGAGGATCCCGCCCTTGCCGAGCAGTCCCCAGCGCGCGCTCTGCGAGCTGTCGAGCACGACGCGGCGGAAGTAGCTGCCCTTCACGCCCGGGATGCCGTAGAGCATCGCGAGACGGTCGTTGACGAACGTGTAGTTCGCGGTGAGCAGGTCGAGGATGCTGCGATTCTCCGTGAGGATGCTCGTGAAGAAGAGCTCCACTTCCTGCCTGAACGCCTGTCTCAGGTTGTCGTCGAAGTCCGGATACAGGCCAACGACCGGATCGAAGGAGGCGAGCGCGCGCAGCCCGAGCCACTGATCGGCGAAGTTGGTGGTGAGGGCCGATGCGCGGGGATCGGCGAGCATGCGCTCGATCTGCCTGCGCAGCACCCCGTCGCGGTGCAGGTCTCCCCTCTGCGCATGCTCGAGCAGCTCGTCGTCCGGAATGCTGCTCCAGAGGAAGAACGAGAGTCTCGAGGCGAGGTCGAGATCGTTCACCCGGTAGGCCGCGCCGGCGACGAGGCCGTGCGGCGCCGCCTCCACGCGGAAGATGAACTTCGGGTCGGCGAGCGCGCGCTCCACGAGCGCTTCGACGCCCGCGTCGAACGAGCCGTCCTCACGGCCGAGCGCGTAGAACTTCATGAGCGTGTCCACGTCCTGCGGCGTGTCGTAGCCGCGGTACGCGCGGCGCGCGAGCGTCACGGCGATCGCATGGGCGCAGGCTTGCTCGTCGCTCTGGCGCCTCGGGTAGCACACGAAGATCCGCTCGCGGCTCGGAGAGTCCTTCGCCACCGACCCGTCGACGGGCCCGTCGATTCTCACGCGGCCGATGTGGGGATAGAACGTGTAGCCCGGGATGCCGCCCGTCTCGATCGTGCTGCGATCGAACGCGTGATTGAGATCGAGCCCCGGCGCGTAGTTCGTCGCGAGGAACGTGACGCCGATGCGGTGCGGCCCCGCCGTGACGGGCAGCGTCACATCGATCGTGCGCAGCTGGCCGTTCGGCAGCGCATCGAACGAGCGCGCGACGCCGAGCGCCTTGTCCCAGTCCACCTGGGCGACGCGCTTGTCGTCGAGATAGACGAGGAGCTGCTCGCCGCGGATGTCGCCGAACGGCCGGAAGTTACCCATGTTCCCGAGATTCACGGCGTAGATCTTGAACGTGTACGTGCCGTCGGCGGGAAAGGTGTGGCGGATCAGGAGCCCGCCGCGGGTGCCGAAGGGCAGACCCTCGACGTGATAGTTCTGCGTGCGGTCGGGAGCGACGGCATAGGTCGCCTCGGTCGGCGACGTAGCCGTCCCAACGGCCGTGCGGCTGATCTTCGCCGCCGCGGAGAGATAGGCTTCGAGCAGCACGGGCGAGAGCGTCAAGGTGCCGGCCTGGTTGTCGAAGCCGTGGCTCGAGTCATCGGACGGCAGCACCGCCGAGACATCCACGTCGAGCGCGAGCAGATCGCGCACCGCGTTGCGGTACTCGGTGCGGTTCAGGCGATGCAGCCGCGGCATCGCGAGGCTCGGCTTCTCGTGGCTGTCGATCTCGTTCGCGAGATTCGTCGCGAAGGCCTGGACGACCGCCGGATCGGGCCGCGGCTTGCCGACGGGCGGCATCATCCCGGCACGCAGCTTGACGAGCATTCGCTCCGTCAGCTCGGGCTTCGCGTAGGCGTCGCCGGGATTGAACGACTCGAACTCGATCCCGCCCGCGAAGTCATCAAAGTTGTGACAGACGCGACAGTATTTGTCGAGCAGATGCTGCTCCGCAGCAACCGTAAGATGCTGTCCCGCCGCATGGGCTTCGGATGGCGCAACCAGGGCGCCAGCGAAGACCGCAACGGCGGCGCCGGCAATCAGGATCGCCGCAGCGCGCGCTCGTTCTCCCTGCAAATACCTCAACTTCGCACCTCGAAGCCGCGGGCGTGACGCGGCTTCAGACGGTCTCAAGCGGGCCCCCTGAGCGCGGTCGCACGAAGCGGCCGGACGCTCTCTCTCCTCGCCGTCAAGGCACGTTTGAGAGTACAACAGGCGGTCGAGGGAAGCCATTCTCAGAGGGCCGAACCCCCTGTAGGATCACACCCGGAAGCGCGACGGTCGCGGCGCTCGTTCGGGGAGGGGGCCAATGTCCGGTTGCAACTCGAGGCACGGCCTGCTGCGCGTCGGCCTCGGCGTCTCGCTCGCCCTCGGCATGCTCGCTGCAGTCGCGGGCGCCGCCGCCCAGCAGGCGCCTGCGTCCCAGACCAACTCCGGCGCCGCCCCGCAGAGGCCGGGACCCCGCGATGCGGCGCTCCGCCCCTACCGTCCGACGACCCTGTTCAACACCGGCGATCCCACCTTGGCGCTCACGCCCCCGTTGCGTGGCGCCGGCCCCGCCCCCCCGGGCTCCGCGCCACCCAACCCGGACCCCCACGACCTCGAAGGGGTCTGGTGGCTGCAGGGCTACGAGTACCTGCTCGGGCCCGCGCCCGGCGTGCCGCCGCCCCTGAAACCGCAGTACATGAAGATCCTCGAGCAGCGCATCCGCGCCAAGAACCGCGGGATTCCCCAGGCCGACACCGAGACTCAGTGCCTCTCGCACGGCATGCCGCGGCTGATGGAGAGTCCCTATCCGATCGAGATCGTCCAGACGCCGGGACGGATCACCTTCCTGCACGAGGTGGCGCACGAAGTGCGCCGCATCTGGATGAACCGGCCTCATCCCAAGCATCCGCGCATCAGCTTCCTCGGCGACTCGGTCGGGCACTGGGAGGGGGATACGCTCGTCGTGGACACGGTCGCGATCGACGACCGCTCGTTCATCGACGACGAGGGCAGCTCGCACTCCACGCAGCTGCACCTCATCGAGCGCTACCGCAAGATCGACGGCGGCGCGGAGCTCGAGCTCGTCATGACGGTCGAGGATCCCGTGACGCTCGAGCATCCCTACAGCTATCGGCGAATCTATCACTGGCGGCCGGACGTGCGGCCCGAGGAGTACATCTGCGAGGAGAACAATCGCAACGCGCCGGTGAACGGCATCACGGTGGCGAAATGAGCGCCGGCGCCGCTCGTGCGGGACTTCTACGCGCCGGGCTGCTGATCGCGCTGCTCGGGACGAGTGTCGGAGCCGCTCGCGCCGGCGCCCCCCAGGCCGCCGCGGTGCCGCCGGATCTCACGGGCGTTTGGTCGATCGTCCATCCATCCCATGCGCTGCGGACCGTCGAGGGCAGACTGCCTCCGCTCACGCCGAGCGCCCGCGCCGTCTATGAGCGGCACCTGGCCGCCGCGGCTCGAGGCGACCGCTCGTTCGACGGCACGACCCGATGCCTGCCCCCCGGGCTGCCGCGGCTGATGTTCGTCGACGAGCCGTTCGAGATCCTTCAGCGCCCGAAGGTGGTCTACTTCGTCTTTCAGCTCAATCGCCTGCCGCGCCGCGCGTACATCGACGAGGCGCTGCCGTCGGACCCCGATCCGCTCTGGCTCGGCTACTCCGTCGCGCGCTGGGAGGGCAAGACGCTCGTGATCGATTCCGCGGGCTTCAACGACGAGACGCTGCTCGACGATGCGGGGCTGCCGCACTCCGAGGCGCTGCACCTCACCGAGCGCTATCGGCTGAGCCGCGACGGCAAGCATCTGCAGGCCCGCTTCACGATCGACGACCCGAAGTCGTACACGCGGCCGTGGACCGTCAAAGCCGAGTACGTGAAGCGGCCGGGCTATGAGATTCCCGAGGAATTCTGCATGGACAAGCATCCGCCGAAGCGGGACACCGGGACCTTGTGACGCCCGCGGGTCCCGCGCGGGCGCTGGATGTCCTCTTCACTCCCCTCACGATCAGGGGCCTGACGCTGCGCAACCGCTTCGTGATGCCGGGCATGCAGCGAGGATTCATGGACGACGGCGCGCCCACGTCGAAGATGATCGAGTACATGCGCCGCTGCGCGGCGGGCGGGGCGGGTCTCATCATCAGCGAATCCACATCGCCCGATCACCCCTCCGCGTACTGGCAGCCGGTCATGGGGCGCCTGGAAGTCGCGACGCTCGGCGCCTGGAAGCGGGTCGTGGACGCCGTACGCTCCGAAGGCGCGGGATTCCTGCTGCAGCTGTGGCATCCGGGCGCCATGCGCAAGGTGGCCCGGGAGCATCCGCTCGCCTCGTACCCTGCTCTCAGTCCATCGGGGCTCATCCAGGCGGGGCGGCCGAACGGCCGCGCCATGACACGCGAGGATCTCGAGGAGCTGAAGGCCGCCTACGTCCGCGCGGCTGTGCACGCGCGAGACCTCGGCGCGGACGGCGTCGAAATCCATTCCGCGCACGGCTACCTGCTCGACCAGTTCCTGTGGGCGCAGACCAACCGGCGCGAGGACGAATACGGCGGCCGCGCGCTCGCCGAGCGAGCCCGCTACGCCGCCGAGATCGTCTCTGCCGTCCGCGGGGCGACCGGCGTCGATTTCGTCATCTCCTTCCGCTTCTCCCAATTCAAAGAGGTGGATTACGGAGCGGCGGTCGCCGCCGGGCCGGAAGACCTGCGCGCCATGCTCGCGCTGCTGCGCGCGGCGGGCGTGGACCTGTTCAACGTCTCCTCGCGCCGCTGCCACAAGCCCGAATGGCCCGGCAGCTCGCACCCGCAATTCACCATCGCCGAGTGGACCCGGTCCCTGACCGACGCGCCCGTCATGACGTGCGGCAGCGTGGGCCTCAACGTCGAGATGTTCGCAAACCTGTTCGACGGCGAGGAGCCCTCCGAGCTCTGCGTCGAGCGGGACCTCGCGCTGCTCGCCGAGCGCGTGCGCCGCGGGACGCTCGACCTCGTCGGCGTCGGCCGCATGCACATCGCCAACAACGACTTCGTCAACAAGGTACGGGCCGGTCGCCTCGGGGAGCTGGCGCTCTTCAACAAATCCGTGCATCTCGCGGAGGCGATGGCCGCCGTCGAGCCCGGCGGCTTCGTCGAGGAATCGCGCAAGAGCGCGGCGCCCGACTAGACGGGCTGCGGCGCGCCGGCCGGCGCGGCGCCTATGTTCAACACATGCCACGCCGAGAGCGACCTCCGGCTTGCCTCGACGACCAATAAAGTGATCCAGCCGAAAGTACGCGACATTTCCTCTACAGAATCCGGTCGCATATCCGATAAGCACGAGCGGGGTACCCGGCATCCGCCCGGGCGCCGACCGAGACGCACTTCACATGTTCCGAACCCAACTGGGTCCCCGCGTCGCCCGGGTCACTGGGCTTCGATCCGCGTTGCGCGGTAGCCAGCCGCGCTGGTCTCTGCTGCTGCAACGGCACAATCTCGTTCTCTCCGGCGCCGCCGCCTGCGGCGTGTTCGTGTGCGAGCGCCTGTTCTCCGATTACGCTGCGGTGCACGCCGCCTACTCGCTCCCGGTGCTGCTCGCGCTGTGGGCGCGGCGGCCCCGCGGCACGTACTCGACGGCGGCCTTTGCAACGCTGCTGTGCGTGGCCGATGCCGCCTGGCCCGCCGGGCAGCGTGCCGCGGCTCTCGTCGATCACGGCATCGCGATTCTCATGATCTGGGCGACGGTCGGGGCGTGCCTCTATGGCCGCCGCCTGTTGCTCGACCACGCCTCGCTCACGGTCCGCGCGCGCCGCGCGCTCTCCGCCCAGCGCGAGGCCCGCAGGGCCCAGTCGCGCGCCGAGGCGGCCGAGTCCGAGGCGCGCCGCGCCGCCGAGCGGCTGGAATTCGCCCAGCGCGCGGGCCGCATCGGCTTCTTCGATGCGCCGGCGCAGCTCGGAACGGCCGGCTACCAGTCGCGGACGCTCCTCGAGCTCAACGATCTCGACACGCTCGGCCGCGCGCCCACGGCGGAGGACTGGATGGGCTTGCTGCAGGACGGCGATCGCGAGCTCTGGACCGAGGAGTACCAGGCGGCCGCGAGAGAGCGCCGCCCGTTCTTCTGCGAATATCGAGTCCGGCGGCGCGGCGGCGCTCACCGCTGGCTCGAGACGCACGCCCGATTCCAATACGACGCGGAAGGCCGACCGGCGCGCTTCGTCGGCGCGACGTTCGACATCACGCGGTTCAAGGAAGCGGAGGAGGCGCGCCGCCAGGCCGAGAAGAGGCTCGAGCGCATTCTGCGAGGCACGAACGACGGTCCCTGGGAGTACGACGTCGCGACGGAGAGCTACTGGCTCGCGCCGCATTTCCTGAAGGTGTGCGGCTACGGTCCGGAGCTCGTGCCCACCCGCTCGGCGATGAAGGCGCTCATTCATCCGGATGACGTAGCGGTGCAGCAAGCGGCCTTTCAGCGCTGCCTGCAGGGGCTCGGGCCCTACGATGCCGAGTTCCGAGTGCGCCAGAGCGACGGGCGCTACCGCTGGTTCCGCTCGCGCGGGATCTGCGAGTTCGAGGCGAACGGCAAGCCGATCCGCATGTCCGGCGCACTGCAGGACATCAGCGAGCGGCGCGAGTACCAGCGGGCGCTCATCGAGGCGCGCGAGGCGGCCGAGGCGGCCAATCGCGCCAAGGGCGAGTTCCTCGCCAACATGAGCCACGAGATCCGCACGCCGATGAACGGCGTGATCGGCATGACGGAGCTGCTGCTCGACACTCAGCTCGACACGGTGCAGCGCGACTACACCGAGACGATCCGCGACAGCGCCGGCGCGCTGCTCACCGTGATCAACGACATTCTCGATTTCTCCAAGATCGAGGCCGGCAAGCTCGAGCTCGAATACATCGAGATGAATCTGCGCAGCACGCTCGAGGACGTGGCGCGGCTGCTCGCGATCCAGGCGCATGCGAAGGGGCTCGAGCTCATCGTGAGCCTCGACCCCGGCGTGCCGGAGCTCGTGACCGGCGATCCGGCGCGGCTGCGGCAGATCCTCATGAATCTCGGCGGCAACGCCGTGAAATTCACCGACCGGGGGGAGGTCGCGATCGACGCGCGTCTCGTCGACTCCGGCCCCGGGGGCATCACGATCCGGTGCGAGATTCGCGACAGCGGCCCCGGCATTCCGCCCGATCGCCTCGGCGCGCTCTTCAAGCCCTTCTCGCAGGTCGACGCCTCGACGACCCGGCGCTTCGGCGGCACCGGGCTCGGACTGTCGATCGTGAAGCGGCTGGCGACGCTCATGGGCGGGGATGCCGGCGTCGCAAGCGAGGCCGGCGTAGGCTCGACCTTTTGGTTCACGGCGCGGCTCGGCGCAACGTCGCGCCGTGTCCCCGCGCCGAAGGCGAGCGCCGCGTTCCGCGGGCTGCGGGTGCTCGTCGTGGACGACAACGCGGCCAGCCTGCGTGTCATCAGCGGTCAGCTCGCGCTCTGGGGTGTGCAGGTCGTGACGGCGCGCGGCGCCCAAGGAGGCCTCGACGCCCTCGAGGCCGCGGCCGCGGCCGGGCAGCCGTTCGAGGTCGCTCTGCTCGATCATCGCATGCCGGGCACCGACGGCGAGGAGCTGGGGCGCCGCATCCGTGCGCAGTCCCGGCTCGACCCTACGCGACTCGTGCTGCTCGCCTCCGCGGGCTCGCGAGGCGACGCGCAGCGCTTCGCCGAGCTCGGCTTCGCCGGCTACCTGCTGAAGCCCGTCATCGAGCGGGAGCTCGCGGACTGCCTGTCGCTCGCCCTATCGAGCCGTGGAGAGTCTTGGCGCCGGCAGGAGCCCTCGGTCGCGACCCGCCAGCAAGCTCGCGCTCCCGGAGGGATCGAGCGCGCGAGCGCGCTGCTGGCGGAGGACAACGTCGTCAACCAGAAAGTCGCCCGCGCCATGCTAGAGCGGCTCGGCCTCGCGGTGGAGGTCGTGAGCAACGGGCGCGAGGCCGTGGAGGCCTGGAAGAGCGGCCGCTTCGAGATCGTTTTCATGGACTGTCAGATGCCCGCGCTCGACGGCTACGAGGCGACGCGGGAGATTCGCCGTCTCGAGCCGAGCAACCGCCACATCCCGATCATCGCGCTCACGGCCAACGCCATGCGGGGCGACGACGAGGCCTGTCGCGCCGCCGGGATGGATGACTATTTGGCGAAGCCGCTCGACAGCGAGCGCCTTCGCGCGTGCCTCGAGCGCCAGCTGCGGAGGTTCGTCGGCTCGCGTGGCGAGGACTTGCGAGGCCATCCGCAGCCCGCGCCGGCGGAGGCGCGCAAGCGCTCGGAGCCGGTCGACTGGGCGGCGCTGCTCGCGTGCGCCGCGAGCGACGAGGCTTACGCGCGCGAGCTCGCCACGCTCTATCTCGCCTGCGGCGATGAGGCCCTGAAGGCTCTCTCGAGCGCCGAGAGGAGCGAGGATCTCACCGCTCTCGGGGCCCAGGCGCACTCGCTCAAAGGAGCGAGCGCGAGCCTCTGCGCGCGCGGCGTCGAGCAGGCCGCGGCGGCCCTCGAGGCCGCCGCCCGCACGGGCGCGCACACCGAGGTGCAGAGGCTCGCGGCCGAGCTGCGCTCCGAGCTCGAGCACACCCTCGCGTATCTGCGCGCGCGAGTGGCTTGAGCCCGATGCCGCGTCATTTGAGGTGCGCGGTCATCCACTCGACCCAGCGGCGGTAGACGTCGGTCTGACGCACGATGTCCGTTGGAAAGTGCGTGTTCGCGGGATAGGCGTAGAACTGCACCTCGACGCCGTTGTCGCGCAGCGCGTGATACCACTCGTAGCTGTTGACGAGCGGCACGTTGGAGTCGCCCACATCGCCCATGATGAGCGTCGGCGTCCTGACGTTCCGGGCGTATGCGATGGGCGATTGCGCGCGCCAGATGCGGTAGTCGCTGGCGCTCCAGGGTGACCCCCCGAAGAAATAGACGTCGCCCTGCTGATAGAACGCGATGGTGTAGTCCATCACCCAGTCGGTGAGCGCCGCGCCGGCGACGGCCGCTCTCCAAGCCTGCGGATAATGGCCGGCCAGCCAATCGGTCATGTAGCCGCCGTAGGACCAGCCGCTGACGCCGATTCGCTTCGGATCGACGACGCCGAGCTTCTCGACGGCCGCAAGGCCGGCCATCACGTCCTTGCCCGGGCCCGCTCCGGTGTCGCGATAGATCGCGTGCTGGTAGGCGTCACCGAGATTGGTGCTGCCGCGGTAATTGGGCTCGAAGACGATGAATCCCGCGGCCGCGAGCAGCTGTGCGAGCGACGAGAATCCGACCGTCGAGGCGCCCTCGGGGCCGCCGTGGATCAGCAGCACGAGCGGATACCGCCGGCCCTCGCGATATTGCGGCGGATAGATCAATACGCCGTCTTCGCGAAAGCCGCTCGGACCGCGCCACTCGATCGTCGCGACGCCGCCGAGCGCGAGACGGTCGAGGAACCCGTTGACGCTCGTCACGCGCCGCGGTCTCGCATCCGTCGAAGCCATCACGTAAAGCTCGGCCGCATGGCTCGGCGTGCCGCCGACGAAGGCAATCGCGCCGGTGGAGGAGACGCTCGGCTGACTCTCGACCTCCACGCCGGCGAGCTCGAGCAGTGTGGCGCCGCCGCCCACGCCTTGACGCCACATGACGGAATGCGTGCCTTGCTGGCCCACCAGCAGGAGACTGTCGCCGCCCGGCAGCCACGCATAGGCGTCGATGTTGCGCGCGAGCGCAGCGGTGGCGTCGAAGGTCTTGTGGTCCTCCACGACGTAGACCGCATTGCCGTTGTTCTCATCGCCGGCGCGCGGGCGCATGAACGCGAAGGCGCTACCTGCCGGCGCGAAACGCGGCGCCCACGCGCCCTCGAGCCCTGCCAGAGTGGCCGGCTCACCGCCCGTCGCGCCGACCGTGTCGATGACCGATTGGAAGGAGAGCGCCCAATAGGGATCCGGAAAGCGGGTGAAGGCGATCGCGCGTCCGTCGGGACGCCAGACCGGCTCGGGCGCCGAGTGCCGCTGGTCGGTGTCGAGGCTGAACTTTCCTTCGGTCAATCGCTTCGCCTTGCCGCCCGTGCTCGGCACGACCCAGAGCTGCGACGGCGTCAGCGCCGCGCGCGTGAGGAAATTGTTCTCGGTCACCTGGAACGCATCGTCGTGCGCCTTGATCGCCTTCTCGTTCGCAGGCACGTCCGCCACGACATAGGCGATTTCCTTGCCATCCGGGCTCCAAGCGAGCGAGACCACGTCGCGCTCGGCATCGGTCACGCGCAACGCATCGCCCCCGTCCATGGGCATCACGAAAATCTGGTCGTGCTTCTGGCCTGTTGCGGGGCTCGCGCCGTCTTGCGCATCGGGCTGGGCATCGGTGCCCGCCGTCGTGTCGCTGGCGATGAACGCCAATCGCTTGCCGTCGGGCGACCAGCGCGGCGAGGAGACACCCGTGCGGTACCGCGTGAGCGGCCGCTGCGCGCCGGTCGCCACGTCGATCAGGTCGATCTCCCGGTTGGATTTGTCCGTCTTCCACTCCGGCTTCGAGACGATCACGGCGACCTCGCGGCCGTCCGGTGAGATCTGCGGATCGCTGAGCGAGACGAGATCGCGCACGTCGGTGAGCGCGAAATCGCGCCCCGCCCCATAAGCCATGCCGCACGTCATGAGCATGAGCGCCGCGGCTGCCGTCGTGAACGATCTGCCCCCCACCATGTCGCTCCCCCTCTTTTTCGATGCCGTTGGCGCCAGCCGGACCGGCCCTCGAGACGGCCGTGTGCGCGGCCTAACCGCCCGGAAACCGCGGCCGCAAGGCGGCGGGGCCGGCGGCCTTCAGCGCGATGGCGCGCGAGATCAAATACTCGCGGATCGCCACCGCATCCTCGGGCTTCAAGTCCGCTGCGAAAGAGCCCATGCCTTTGTCCGTCCGCACCCCCTGCAACACGACGGCATCGAAGCCGTCCTGGGTCCACAGCAGCGGGGTGACGGTGAGGTTCGGGAAGCTGGAGCGCGCCTGCCGGCCGTCGATGCCATGGCAGACCGAGCAGTACTGGGAGTAGAGCTCGCCGCCGCGCGTAACGACGCCGGCCGAAGCCGTCAGAGGCGGCGGATTGAGCTGCCGGGGCGTGTAGGGCAGCGGCTTGGGCAGCACCGCTTTGCCGCCGAGCGCGAACACCAGCATGCGCGCGTTGGTCGGTGCGAAATAGCCGCCCTGTACGGCACCTCCCACGCTCGCCGCGATGTACTGCACTCCGTGGAGCTCGTAGCTGATCGGCGCGGCGTACACCGCGGTCTCGGCATCGAAGCTCCAGAGCTTCGCGCCGGTTCTCGCATCGTACGCGCTCAACACCTTGCCGCTGCCATTGGCCATGAAGACGAGGTTGCCGGCAGTCGCGAGGACTCCGCCCGTTGGGCGGCCCTGAGAGAACGGCGGAGTTTCCCACACGATCTTGCGCGCAACGGGGTCCCACGCCTCCAGCCGGCCGCTCAAGCCGTGGCGGTCATACGGCTGCAGCTGACCGGGCGCGAGCCGAACGCCCATGCCGATACCGAGACTGAATCTGCCCGGTGGTGGACGGCGGCCGGGCGGAGCGTTCGCCATCGTGAAATAGGACTCCCAGGCGGGAATGTAGACGAGGCCGGTCAGCGGGCTAAAGGCGTTCGGGTGCCAGCTGTGGCCGCCCTGCGGGCCCGGCGCGACATCCCACGGCTGGCTTGCGTAGCGGGCGCCCCGCACGACGATCGGGCGGCCCGTCTCCACGTCCACGCCACTGGCCCAATTCTCGACGGTGAACGGATCGGCGCTGATCAGCTTGCCGGTCGCAGCCTCGATCACGTAGAAGAAGCCGTTCTTCGAGGGCTGCAGGATGACGTGCCTCTTGTGGCCGCGGATGGTGAGATCCGCGGTCATCATCGGACTGACCGCATCGAAGTCCCAGGCGTCGGCCGGCGTTTCCTGGTAGTGCCACACGTATCGGCCCGTATCCGGATTCACCGCGACGATCGAGGCGGTATACAGATCGTCGTCGATGCGCGGCTCGCGCACGCGCGGATTCCACGGCGTGGCGTTGCCGGTGCCGAAATAGAGCAGATCGGTCACCGGATCGTAGACGGCCGAGTCCCACACCGTGCCGCCGCCGCCGAATTTCCACCAGTCCCCGCTCCAAGTCTTCGCAGCCCGCGCGAGCGCCTTGTTCTCGAAGCCCTTCGCCGGATTGCCGGGCACGGTCCAGAATCGCCAGACCTCCTTGCCTGTCTCGGCATCGTAGGCCGCGATGAAGCCCCGCACGCCGAACTCGCCGCCGGAGGCGCCTATGAACACCTTGCCCTTCGCGACGCGGGGGGCCATGGTGATCGCGTACCGATTCGTCATGTCGCCGAGGCCGAGGCTCGCGGGTACCGTATCGGTCGACCAGACTTGCTTTCCGGTCTTGGCGTCCACCGCGACCAGGCGGGCATCGAGCGTGCCCATGTAGATCTTGCCGCGCCAGGCGGCGATGCCGCGGTTCACGAGGCCCACGTTGTAGCGCAGCCGCTCGCCGTGGATCATTGGGTTGTACTTCCACAGCTGCTTGCCGGTCTTGGCGTCGAACGCATAGAGCACGTCTCGCGCCGTCGAGACGTAGATGACTCCATCGATGTACAGCGGCGAGCCGTGCTGGTCCTGGTTGGTCTCGTAGTCCGCGTACCACTCGAGTCCGAGCCTGCCCACGTTGCTCGAGTTGATCTGCTTCAGGCTGCTGAAGCGCTGCTCGGAGTAGGTGCCGCCGTAGGTCATCCACTGGCCGGGCTCACGGGCGGCATTGACCAGGCGCTTGGCGGTGACGTTGGCCGCGAGAGCGGCACGCTCCGGCGATGCGGCGGCCGCGCTTTCACTCATTGCGCCGCCGGCCACGATCGCGACCGACAGCAGCAGGCCCATGGCGAGAGCGTGCGTACGGATCATCACGGGACCCCCTGACCAGCGCAAGGGTTGCGCCTCTCGAGACAGCGGATCTTATCGTTTCGGCGCCGAAACGGGCTAGATCGAAGACCGCCTCGGATCGGTGGCTCGACGGACAAGGCTCATGTGCTGACTCGTCAACTCTCGCACGCGTCGACGACTGTTCAGAACCTCAGCCGAACCGTTGCGCCGCCCCCGGCTGTCTCGGAGACATCGACGCTCGCTCCGTGAGCCGCGGCAATCTGCCGCACGAGCGTGAGTCCGATGCCGCTGCCGTGCCGCTTGGTCGTGAAGAAGGGGACGAAGACCCTCTCTCGGTCGTCCTGCGGAATGCCGGGGCCGTTGTCGGCGACCGAGATGACGACCCGGCCGTCGGACTCCCGCCGGGCGGAAAGTGTGATGAGCCCCATCGGAGTATCACGCAGAGCCTCGACGGCATTACGCAACAGGTTGATGAGGGCCTGGTCGAGGAGCTCGATGTCCATCGCGAGCTCGAGCGTTTGCGGCTCGACCTGGGTCGCCATCCGGATGTCGCGGTCTGCGAGGTCGCTCGCGAGGAGCCGCTGAATGCGCGCAAAGAGCCGCTCGACCGGCACCACTTCCATCCGCGCCGCGAGGGGCTTGGTCAAGCGCCGGTGGCCTCGCACGAAGTGCAGCAAACCTTCGCTGCGGCGAGCGAGCGCCTCCAGGGCGTCCCGGGCATCTGTCAGGGGGACTGCGCGCGGGTCATCCGCCACTGTTTGCTCGAGAGCCTCGTTCACGAGGTCGTGCGCGGTCGCGGCGAGAGAGGATACCGGCGTCAGCGAGTTCATCACCTCGTGCGCCATGACCCGGATGACCGTCTGCCAGGCGGCGAGCTCCTGCGCACTCATTTCGTTGTCGATGTTCTGCAGCGAGATGAGGCGCTGTCGCGTACCGCCCGCGGCGATCTCGGTCACGGCCGCCTTGAGCAACAGACTCCCGGCGGACCGCTCCATCCGCAGAATCGCGGTGGCGCCTGGACGCAGGGACTCGAGGCCGACCGCAAAGGCCTGGCCGTATCGCGACAGCTGGCCGGTGTGGGCGAGCGAGGTCTCGAACACCCGGCGCGCCGCCATGTTGAGCAGTCGGATCGACCCGCGCTCGCCGATCGAGATCAGAGCGACCGGCACGTGATTGACGAGTGTCTGCAGGTACTGCGCCTGCTCGTCGCGCTCGGAACGGCTGGCCCGCAAGCGGACGAGGACTCGCTCCATCGCAGTGCCGAGCTGGCGATGAGCGCCGTCGCTCGAGAGGCCGGTGAAGCTCTGCGACAAGTCATCGAACGACAAGGCATCGAGAAATCGGGCCACCTCGCGGCTCGACTGCGTCGAGAACCGCACGAGCAGGACGGTCTCCGCGAATGCGGCCATCACGCAAAGCGCGATGGTCATGTACCATTGCGTCTGCGCAATCATCCATGCCGCGGCCGCTATGGTGAGGAAGAGGGCTGCGGCGCGCAGCGCCATTGCGGCTTGGAAGCGGCTAAAGGCCATACTTCTCCATCCGACGGTAGAGCGAGGCGCGAGTGAGCCCAAGCGACTCGGCCGCGCGGCTGATATTCCTTCCGTGTGCCTCGAGCGCTCGGGCGATGGCCTCCTTCTCCACGGCGTCGAGTTTCGATGACTCGGGCGAAGCCGGCGCAGGCGGCCCGGAGCCGGACAGCGAGAAATCCCCGGGCTCGAGCATCGCATGCTCACTCAGGATCACGGCGCGCTCGACCGCATGACGCAACTCTCGCACGTTGCCCGGCCAGGCGTGAGCCATCAACCGCTCGAGGGCCGCCGCGCCGAGCCGCTTCGCGGGCACGTTGTATTTCTCGGCGTACATCGAGACGAAGTGCTCGAGCAGGAGCGGAATGTCCTCCCGCCGCTCGCGGAGCGGCGGCAGAGCGATCTCCACCGTGTTGATCCGATAGAGCAGATCCTGCCGGAACACGTTCTCATCGGCCAGGCGCTCCGCGGGAAGGTTCGTCGCGCAAATCGGCCGAACATCGATCGGCTCCGGCTTGTCCGAGCCGACCGGAGTGACTTCGCGGCGCTCGAGCGCCGTGAGGAGCTTGCCTTGCAGATGCCAGGAAACGTTGCCGATCTCGTCGAGGAAGACCGTGCCGCCGGAGGCGGCGCGGAGCAGCCCGACGCGATCCTGCCTCGCATCGGTGAACGCTCCGCGGCGATGGCCGAACAGCTCGCTCTCGAAGAGCTGAGCAGAGAGCGTCCCGAGATCCACCCGCACGAAGGCCTCCTCGGCGCGAGCCGAACGGCGGTGGATCTCGCGCGCGACCAGCTCCTTGCCCGTGCCGTTCTCGCCGAGGATGAGCACGTTGGCTTCCGTCGGCGCCGCGCGCCGGATTGTCTGAAAGACCCGCAGCATGCTCGGTGAGGTGCCGATCATCTCACCACCGATCCGCGTCGCCTCCGCGAGTCCCTGGCTGCGGGCTCGGAATTCGGAGACTTCCTGCCGCGAGCGGCGCAGATTCCAGGCCGCGAGCAAGGTCGCGAGCAGCCGTTCGTTCTCCCAGGGCTTGGTGACGAAGTCCGCGGCGCCCTTCTTCATCGCCTCGACGGCCAAGGCGACATCGGCGTGAGCGGTGATGAGCACGACGACCGCTTGCGGGTCGAGCGCGAGGATCTGCGAAAGCAGCTCGAGTCCTTCGACACCCGTATCGGCACCGGTCGCAAAGTTCATGTCCAGCAACAGGACGTCGAAGGCGTTACGGCGCACCAGATCCGCGAGCGGACCGGGATCGCGCAAGGTCTCGACGGACTCGAAGTGACGCTTCAGCAGCAGCCGGGCCGCGAGCAGAATGTCGTCCTCGTCATCGACGACCACAATGCGAGCGGGCTGGAGGGCGGTCTGCGCCAATTGTCCGAATCCGAACAGGTGACCGGACACTTGTACACCTGCGGACAGCTCATCGCCACGGGCGTATATAACCCATTGAAAAGACTCAGGACTGCCCATGGCATGGCCGTTGCAACCCTGCGGCCATGACGTGGGGTGGGCATCAGCGAGCTCGCAGGGATCTCCCGCTTCCCTCTGCGAGCGGGCGATTGGGTGGCGGCGGACAGGCGGGGCTCCCCTCCGGCGATGCGATGGACAGGCGGCTCGCCCGCCCACCCCTCTGGCGTCGCTACGGTCCCCATGCGCTCGCCGGAGCCCTCGCCATGGGAATCGCGATCTGGCTGCTGCGCGGAGCGAGTATCAGCACCTACCGAGTCCCGGCGGATCAGCTGACGATCGGAACGGTGACGCGCGGCAAGTTCGAGGATTACATCGCGGTGCGCGCCACGGTGGCGCCGCTCACGACGAATTACCTCACGACCGAGCAGGGAGGCGTCGTCAGGCAAGTGCTCGCCGAGGACGGCGCGACCGTGAAGGCGGGCCAGCCGCTCATCGTGCTGTCCAATGCCGCCTTGAGCCTGCAAGTGACCTCTCGCGAGGCCAGCACCGCGAGCCAGATCAACGCCATCGAGAGTACCCGGCTCCAGCTCGAGCAGACCCGGTTCCAGTACCAGCGGGATCTGCTCGACACTCAGCACCAGATCGCCGTGCTGCGAAGCAATCTCGCCCGAGACAAGATTCTGTTGGATGGCAAGGCCATTGCCCCCTCGCTCTACGCGCAAGAGCAGGAGCAATACCGCTATGAGCTCGAGCTGCGTGATGCCACCATCGCCTCTCGCGACGCCGAGCAGCGGGTGCGCGCCGCCCAGCTTTCCCAGCTCGGCAAGACGCTCGCCTCGCTGAGGGACGACATCGCGACCGCCAAGGCCAGCCTCGACGACCTCACCATTCGCGCGCCCATGAACGGGCAGCTCACCGCGCTCGACGCCCAGGTCGGGGAGTCGAAGCCCGCCGGGACCGTGCTGGGCGAGGTCGATTCCCTCGACCGCTTCAAGCTCACCGCGCTGGTCGATGAGTTCTACATAGGGCGCGTTGCGCTCGGGCAAATTGCGCGGTTCGATGTCGGAGGCCGCGAGCTCGAGGCGCAAATCGTCATGATCCACCCGCAGGTATCCGACGGAACCTTCAAGGTCGACCTGCACTTCTCGGGCCCGGCGCCGCAGGGCCTGCAGGTCGGCCAGGCGATCGACACGAGATTGGAGCTCGGCGGCGCATCGACCGCCCTGATGCTGCCGAACGGGCCTTTCTATCAAGACACCGGCGGGAACTGGGCGTTCGTCCTGACACCCGCTGGCCGGTATGCGATACGCCGAAATATCCAGCTCGGCCGGCGCAATCCCGATGACGTCGAGGTTCTACAGGGACTCGAGCCGGGCGAGCGCGTCGTCATCTCGAGTTACCAAGGGTTCAAGGACGTCGACCGTATCGAGCTCGAGAAGCCGAGCCACTCGAACTGATCTTCACGGGGAGCCGAGCATGCTGTCGCTCAAACGCGTTTCCAAGGTCTACCGCACCACAGATGTCGAGACGACGGCGCTGCGCGAGGTCGATCTGGACATCGCCGCCGGGGAGTTCGTCGCCGTGATGGGCCCCTCCGGCTGCGGCAAATCGACGCTCCTCAACATCGTCGGCATGCTGGACACTCCTACCGCCGGGGAATACTGGTTCTCGGACCGCAATATCGCCGGCTGGTCGGAAGGCGAGCTCTCGGAGCTGCGCAAGAACAGTGTCGGCTTCATCTTCCAGAGCTTCAATCTGGTCGATGAGCTCAATGTCTTCGAGAACGTAGAGCTCGCATTGCTCTATCACCGAGACGTCTCCGCCCGGGAACGCAAAGCTCGGGTACGCCAGACGCTGGAGAGCATGAAAGTCGCCCACCGAGCCAAGCACAGGCCGCAGCAGCTCTCCGGCGGCCAGCAGCAGCGCGTCGCCATCGCCCGAGCCGTGGTCTCTCAGCCCCGGCTGCTGCTCGCGGATGAGCCCACCGGAAATCTCGACTCCGCGACGGGTGAGGAAGTCATGCAGCTGCTCACCGAGCTCAACGCGAAAGGAACGACCGTCGTGATGGTGACGCACTCGCGGCCGCACGCCGAGTACGCCCACCGCGTCGTCAACCTGCTCGACGGGGCGGTCGTCACCGAGAACATCCGGCAGATTGCGTAGAGCTGCCGGTTTCGGACAATGCTCCGGCACTACCTCATCGCTGCCGTACGCGCCTTCGCGCATCACAAGCTTTATAGCTTCATCAACATCGCGGGGCTGTCGATCGGCTTGGCGGCGGCGATCCTGATCGCGCTGTACATTCGGGACGAGCTCTCGTACGACAGGTGGATTCCGGACACCGGGAGTCTCTATCGCCTCGAGGTCACCTTTCACATCCCGGGCCGCGCTCCGGCGCCTCTCGCCATGGCGCCGTTTCCGGTCGTCTCGGCGATCCCAGGGCAGATCCCGCAGGTGAATGCGGTGACTCACGTAATGCCCGAGCAGATGACGGCGAACATCGGCGACCGTCAATTTCGAGAAACCGTCACTTTCGTCGATCCGAATTTCTTTCGGGTCATCGAGCTACCGCTCGTGGAGGGTGATCCGGCGCGCGCGCTCGCCCAGCCCGATTCCGTCGTACTGTCCCAGAGCACGGCGCGGAAGTACTTCGGAGCTGTCGATCCGATCGGAAAGACCTTGACCCTCGGTCCGGACGACAACAGCGCTTGTGGTGCCAACGACAGCGCGTGTCTCTCCGCGGTCTACCCACTCATCGTCACCGGAGTGCTCCGGGATCTTCCACACAACACGCAGCTGGTGGCGGACCTCGTCGTGCCGAACACGTCGCGCGCAGACGGCATGTCGCCGTTTGAGAAGATGTACGACTGGACCAGTGGCGACGACGATTACGGCTATGTCAACCTGACGCCGGGCGCCGATCCGGCAGCCGTCCTCGCAGACCTGAAGGCGATACTGGACAGGTCCTTCGACCCACGGAAACTGGGCGTCGATCTGCGCATGAGTGAGTTCGAGCAGTACCGCTTGACGCCGTTCCGAGACGCTCATCTCACGAGCGACCAGTACCTCGGAATGACGCCCGGCGGGAGCTGGACGACCGTATACGGACTGGGGGCGATTGCGCTGCTGATCGTTCTAATCGCCTGTTGTAACTTCACGAACCTCGCGACCGCACGGGCGACACTTCGAGCCCGCGAGATCGCCGTGCGCAAGGTCGAGGGCGCGAAGCGAGCGGAGCTCGTCGTGCAGCTTCTCGTGGAAGCAGTGCTGTTCTCCGTCGTGTCGCTTGCGATCGCCCTGTCTCTAGTGGAGATCCTGCTGCCTCTCTATGATCGCTTCCTGGGAGGGCCCATCGCACTTCGCTATCTCGCTGACTGGAAACTGCTCGCGGCTCTCGCTGCAGGCGCTATCGCGGTCGGGCTGGTAAGCGGTCTTTATCCAGCGGTCGTACTCTCCGGGTTCCGTCCGGCGCGGACGCTGAGGTCGGGCGTCTCCAGCTCAAGCAGTCCTGGATTGTTGCGCTCGGCGCTGGTCGTCGCTCAGTTCGCCATCTCGATCGGGCTCGGCGTCGTAGCCCTCGTCGTGTTCAGGCAGGTCGACTTTGCGCGCAAAGTGCCTCTCGGCTTCGAACGCGATGGCATCGTCATCGTTCGAGGCGTTGGCCGGCTCACGCCATCCCAACGGGAAAGCTTCGCTGCTTCGCTCCGTCTGGATCCGCAGATCGTCGGCGTCGCGTACTCGAATGCCGTTCCTTTCGACCTCTCGTATGTGGATAACGATCAGATTCGGACCTCAGGTGAGCCGGCCTCCGTTCCGGCGCAGATCATCAACATTGGACCTGAGTTTCCGTCGCTGTATGGCATCAAGCTGCTCGCGGGCCGATTCCTGTCGGACCAGCGGGGTGAGGACCTCACGGGCCGCGGCGTTGGAGGCAGTGTGCTCATCAATGCCACAGGCGCACACCGCCTGGGTTTCTCGCCCGTCGATGCGGTGGGTAGGCGGGTGACGATCAACGGTCACTCCACGGCGACGATCGTCGGGGTTCTGAGCGATGCGAAGCTCGAAGGCATGCGAGACCCGGTACAGCCGACGCTGTACTACTTCGACACGGCCGATCCGCACATGATGCGAATGCTGTCCATTCGAGTCCGCGGCGATCACGCGGCGAACACGCTCTCCTTCATCGATCGAACGTGGCGCTCATTCGCTCCCGACGTCGCGATCAACCGCTATTACCTGATCGACGCTTTCGATAGCTTGTTCCAGCCGGACGAGAAGCAGGGCGAGATGCTGGGACTGTTCGTCGGCGTCGCGATCTTCATCGCCTGTCTGGGTCTGTTCGGGCTCGCGGTATTCACAGCGGAGCGGCGTACGAAGGAGATCGGCGTGCGCAAGATCGCCGGCGCCCGGACGCATGACATCCTGAGACTGATGTTGTGGAGGATCTCGGTGCCGGTGCTCGTCGCGAATGTCGTCGCGTGGCCCGTCGCTTACCACTACCTGGCTCGCTGGCTCGAGGGGTATGCCTATCGGATCTCTCTCAGCCCGATTTACTTCCTCGCCGGCGGCGCGGTCGCGCTGATCATTGCCTGGGCCACGGTGTTCGCGCACACGCTGCGCCTCGCGCGGGCGAGCCCGATTCATGCACTGCGCTACGAGTAAGCCGCGGGTGGGAAGAGAAGCGCCGTCACCGCCGGAAGACGCTGCCACGGCGTCGAGGAGTGCGTGATGTTCCGCAATTACCTGACGGTCGCGTGGCGAAATCTCGTCCGGCACAAGCTTTACAGCGTCATCAACATCGTCGGCCTCGCGATCGGGCTCACGTGCGTGCTCTTTGTCGTCTTGTTCATCCGCGACGAGCTCTCCTACGACAAGTGGATTCCGGGCACGCAGGATTTGTACCGAGTGGAATTGACCATCCGCCTGCCAGACCGGCCGCCGCTACCGCTCGCCGTCATCCCCTATCCAATGCTGCCCGCGATGCGAGACGAGATTCCGGGTGTCACCGGGATGACGCAATTACACTGGCAGCCATTGACGCTAACGAGCGGCGATCGACAGTTCCCGCAGACGGTGAACGTAGTGGACCCGAACTTCTTCGGGATCATGCGGCTCCCTCTCGTCGCGGGAAGCCCGGACACCGTGTTCCGCCAACCGGAGTCCGTTGTCCTCTCGCAATCCGCGGTGAAGAAGTACTTCGGCGCCGCAGATCCCATGGGGCGCTTTTTGACCGCCAGCACGGCCGCTTGCGACGCAAAGAATACCGCATGCCAGAACGAGACTGTCGCGCTCAGGGTGACTGGCATCGTGAAAAATCTACCGCATGACACTCAGCTGACAGGCGACGTGTTCATTCCCGACACGTCGCGCGCGGATCGATCCTGGGACCAGCTGAAACACGACTGGTTCAGCGAGAACGGCTGGGGCTACGTCACCCTCGCGCCGGGTGTGGACCCTGCGGTCGTGGTCGCCCGCATGGCGCCGCTCTTGGACAGGAGCGTGACTCCGATGTTGCGCAAGTACGGGCTTCGAATCCGCGGCAGCCAAGCCTACAGCGTTCACCTCACGCCCTTCACCCGCGTACACCTCGATTCCGCGCAGTGGAGGTTCAATGCGACGCCCCCTGGAAGCTGGACGACGATCTACGGTGTCGCAGCCGTCGGCGTACTGATCCTTTTGAGTGCGTGCTTCAACTTCATGAATCTCGCGACCGCCGTCGCCTTGGTACGGGCACGCGAGATTGCATTGCGCAAAATCGTGGGCGCGAGCCGGCGGCAGCTGATCGTTCAGTTCCTGGGGGAGGCGGTCCTGACGGCACTCTTATCCCTGGCGCTCGCGCTCGCTGCGGGAGAAATGCTGCTGCCGCTGCTCGACCGCTTCCTCGGTCACCCGATCGGCTGGCGCTACGCATCCGACGGCGGATTGATTCTCTTGCTCGTCGGCATCGCCGTCGTCACGGGCCTCGTCAGCGGCAGCTATCCGGCGCTGGTGCTGTCCGGGTTCCGCCCGATCGCTGCCTTCCGGACCGACGGTCTTCGCCGGGCCGAGCCCTGGAGCCTCCGCAATCTTCTCGTGATGGCTCAGTTCGCGGTCTCCATCGGATTGGGCGTCGCGGCCGGCGTGGTGTTCAACCAAATCAGCTACGCGCGTCACATCAACCTGGGCTTCCGCCACGACGACATCGTGGTCATCGCAAACAGCGACCTCGAAGGCAGGCGACTGCAGGACTTTGCCGACGCTCTTCGCACGATCCCAGGGGTGGCGAGCGTCGGCCTCTCGGACATCGTACCGTTCGAGCCCGGTCAGATGCTTTCGGCGATTCATGTTCCGGGACAGCCCGATCTGGTGACCCTCAATACCGTGGTCATTGGTCCCGACTACCCGGCAACCTATGGCATTCCACTCGTGGCGGGCCGCCCGTTATCTGTCTCGCGTGGCGATGATCGACTCAGCAGCATCGGAATCGTGACCGGCGGCGATCCCGGAAATGAAGGTCGCGATGTCCTGATCAATGCCGCCGCCGCTCGGAGGCTGGGCTTCACTCCACGGGAAGCGGCCGGAAAGACCATCGAATACAATCACAATCACGTTCACATCGTGGGCGTTCTGGCGGACACCAAGGTTCAAGGCGCGCGACAATCGGTCTCGCCCACGGTCTACATCTACATACCGAATTACCCGATGAGCCTCTCGGTGCGCTTGCGGCCTCGGAACGCTCTGCAGACGCTGAGCCTCATAGACCGGACGTGGCACGCCTTTGTGCCGACGGTCGCCATTCAACGCTATTTCCTCGATCAGACCTACGGCCAGCTTTACCAGCAGGACGACCGCCAGGGCACCCTGTTCGGCGTGTTCGTCACCATCGCCATTCTGATCGGGTGCTTGGGTCTGTACGGCCTGGCGGTCTTCTCGGCGGAGAGGAGGGCCAAGGAGATCGGTCTTCGCAAGGTTTCGGGTGCGTGCACGGGCGACATCGTGAAGCTGATGCTGTGGCGCATGTCCGTGCCCGTACTGATGGCCAACGTCGTCGCCTGGCCGGTAGCCTACTTTTATCTGCGGCGCTGGCTCGCGGGCTTCGCGTATCGCATCCCGCTCGACCCGCTCTACTTCCTGGCCGCAGGCGTTGCCGCATTGCTCATCGCGTGGGCGACGGTCTCGGCGCATACCGTGCGCCTGGCTCGCACGAGCCCCGCCCGCACTCTCCGCTATGAATAGATCATCGCATCCGCCGAGACACCTTCGATCGTCGGGCTCTGCGATCGCGATCGCGGCAGTTTGCCTCTGTGGGTGCGCGACCGCGCCGCCGCAGGCGCTGACGGCGCGATTCGTGCCGAAGGCGTTCATCGGCCATTCCGCGGCGTCCGCACCCGTATGGCCGCAGGCGGGATGGTGGCAAGGATTCGGGAGTCCCGAGCTCTCGACGCTCATTGCTCAGGCACAGGCGGGCAATCGTGATCTGGCGATCGCGGCCGCGAGCACGCTGGAGGCTCGCTCCGAGGTCACCATTCAGCGGTCTGCGCTCTTTCCCCTGATCGATGCCCAGGCGGACGCTGACCGCGCGGGGGCTGGGTCGGCCGCAGCGTCGAGCAATACCCCGGCCGGTTCCACTCTCGACTCCTTCGGCCTGAATCTCGGAGCGACGTATGAGCTCGATGTCTGGGGACTCGCGCGCGACAACCTTCGCTCGGCAAGGGAAGCTCTCGAGTCATCGCGCTTCGCGCAGCAAGCTGTCGCGTTGACGGTGACGGCGACCGTCGCGGATACCTACTTCGACATTCTTGCGTTGAGAGAGCAGATCGCGATAGCCAACGAGGACATCGCGGCCATTAACGGAATCCTCAACGTCGTGAAGGTCAAGGTCGCCGCGGGCACGGCCTCCAATCTCGACTTGGCGCAGGAGCAGGCGCAGATTGAGTCGGCGCAAGCAGCCGTTCCGGCGCTCGAGGAGCAAGAGCTCGAGGCCCGAGCCGCGCTCGCCGTCCTCTTGGGACGCCCCCCCGAGGACTTCCGCGTCGAGGCCAGAAGCTTGGACGGGATTCAGGTGCCGGCCGTCGCCGCGGGCACCCCTTCACAGCTCCTGTTGCGCCGGCCCGACGTGGCGGCTGCGGAGGCCAATTTGGCGGCTGCGCACGCCAACGTCCAGGCGGCGCGTGCCGCGTTTCTCCCCCAATTCTCTCTGAGTGGCAGCGCGGGTTTCGGCAGTGCTGCGATCAATGCGCTGGTTCATGGACCGAGCTTCCTCTGGGAGGCAGGCGCTCAACTCGTACAGACGATATTCGCCGGCGGCAAGCTGATCGGACAGAGGAATCTCGCCTTCGCGACCCAGCAGCAGCTCGTGGCAAGCTATCAGAGCGTCGTTCTCAACGCCTACGAGGACGTAGAGACCGCCCTCGGCCAAGTGACGAATTACGCGAGTGAGGAACGCCTCCTCCGTCGGGAGGTGAGCGAGGCCGGGGAGGCATTCCGGATCTCCCAGCTGCAGTACAACGAGGGAGCAGCCGATTTGCTCAACGTGCTCCAGGCCCAGCAAACTCTATTCGGCGCGAGAGACGAGCTCGCCCAGGTGAGGCTTTTCCGCATGCAGGCTGTCGTCCACCTTTACGAGGCGCTCGGCGGAGGCTGGACGGAGCCTCCGAGGGATCGGACGCAGTTCATCGCGACCGCCGAATCTCGGAAGCCATAGCGGCAACACGGCGCAACGCCCAAGCGATCTACTGCCCTTCCCGGCCTTTCTCATGGATGAGTGAGAGCGCCGGGCGCTCGGAGTTGACCGGCGATTCTTATATCGCTACCTTGGGTATCCGCCGTGAAGCATGCAGGCAAAGATACTCTGCGGCAGCTTTCAGATTTGCTTGATCAGATCCGATTGAGGCCGGGAATCAAAGAGAGAGGACTTGGAATCTTCTACAGGAAGTCCAAGTCCTTTCTGCACTTTCACGAGGACCCGGCTGGGGTATTCGCCGACATCAGCAGGCGCAACGATTTCGACCGTTATCCGGTGAACACGATCAAGCAACGTAAAGCGCTGCTGGCGGCGATCGATCGAGCCTTGAATGAATAGTCCCGGCAGCCGACCACGCTCGATGAAATCGAGAAGGGATGACCACCATGGACGCTTTTGCAGATCAAGGCAAAGTCCGGGCTATCTATCACGTCTCGGTCGGCGTCAGTGACATCGAGCGTTCGAGACGATTCTATAGCGCCGTCCTGTCCACCCTCGGGTATAAGCTCCTCTACGAGGTGAAGGAGGAAGGACGAATCACATCCCTCGGATGGGGCCTGCACTTTCCCGAGCTGTGGACGAACGTACCCGTCGGAGGCGCAGCACCGCACCCAGGCAGCGGCGTGCACGTTGCGTTTCACGCTTCCCATGCAACCGCGGTGGATGATTTCTACGCAGCAGCTCTGTCCGCCGGCGGGGCCGACAACGGCGCACCTGGATATCGGCCGGACTACGACCCTGGGTACTACGGCGCATTCGTATTCGATCCAGATGGAAATAAGCTGGAAGCGATGTGGTTCGATCACCGGAAGAGCCGTGGAAATTAGCCACCGGCACGCCGCGTCGCACCCGCCCGTCCGCTCGGGCCCGCTTGCGTAAGAGCGGCGTGGGCCGTGGGCATCAATACGTTATTCTTGAAGCTGCCGTAGAAGCCGCCCCCTGGAATGAAGATCATTCCTCGTCCGTTCAGTCGATCGTCCTGGAATTCGCCAACGTAGATCCCCGGCGCTGGCGTGCGAATATTTCGATCATCAGGGACGCCCGTCGCGTGAATCTCCAGCATGCCGATCCCATCCCGGTGGCCGTGCATGAATTCCCCACGGTAGAGATTCCCGTTCCCGTAGCGAATCGCTGCAACGCAATTGCTCCACGAAGCCGGGTCGCCGCCGCAATTCCTTTGCCGCACGTCGGACTGCGGAATGTTGTCCTTGAATGTCCCCGAATATCCCGCTCCGCCGATCGTGAACCAGACTCCACGGCCATTGAGCCTGTCGTCATGGAACTCGCCGGCGTAGATCGATCGCTCATTTGAAAGTATGTTGTTTTTGTCGGAAACGCCGTGAGCGTTGATGACGATGAAACCGAAACCGTCGCGCATCCCGTGGTGGTATTCGCCGCGATAGACGTTGCCATTCGGATATCTGACCGCGCCTATGCAACTGTCCCATGTCGGCGAGTACGACTGCCCACAACTCATATTCGGCACGAGCGCCGCGCGGCCGGGAGGATTGGTATTGGCGCCGGGAGGCACCGGTACCGGCTGCGCCGTGGCGGCGACGAGCGCTGTGGATAGCAGGACAATAGCTGTCGGGGCATGACGATACGACAACATGGCGCCCCTCTGCGCTTCTCCGGCGACATTGTTGAATTCGCGCAAGCGTGCCACCGGGCGACACAGCAGTCAAACAGCCACGGCGCCGGTCGCCGGGCGCCCCCACCGGACCGATGGCGCTGCCTTCGACCGCCTGGCCCGCCGCATCAGCGCGTTGTGAGTCAGCTTGGACAGACGCGCCGTGAAAACGACCCGCGACCGAGATTCGGGACCATCTTGGGGTCGAAATGGATTCGGTGATAGCATCAACGAATCAGAGCCTATCGACCAGTCGCACGTCCAATAGACCTGTAAGGCCCGACGTTGCGTGGGGGATGGCTGCGCCGGCCCAGCCATTGCTCGGCCGCCGGCGATACTGAGCTTAATAGGAGGTCGAGTATGCTCAGTCCCGAACACAACGAGCTTCTGACCCGTGTTGGGCCGGACGCGCCGATGGGCGAGTTTCTGCGCGAGTACTGGGTGCCGGCCTGCCGCTCGGCCAAGCTGGAGGTCGACGGCGCGCCCGAGCGAGTACGGCTCTTCGGCGAGAACTTCGTCGCTTTCCGCGCGACCGACGGTCGCGTCGGTTTCATGCAGGAAGCCTGCCCGCACCGCTGCGCCAGCCTCGCGCTCGCGAGGAACGAGGCGGGCGGTCTGAGATGCATCTTTCACGGCTGGAAGTTCTCGGTCGACGGCAAGTGCGTCGACGCGCCGACCGAGCTGCGCGCCGGGCGCGAGCGCTTCGCCGCCGGCGTCCTCGTGCGCAGCCATCCGACTCACGAGGCGGGTGGGCTGGTCTGGGTCTATCTCGGCAAGAACAAGGCGAGCCCGCCAAGGTTCCCCGACTTCGAGTTTACGAGCTTGCCCGACGATCAAGTGTCGCCCCGGCGCGGAATCATTCATTGCAACTGGATGCAAGGGCTCGAGGCCCTCTTGGATTCCGCGCATGTGAGCTTCCTGCATGCCTCCAATATCGGCAGCTCGGCCGGACGGCAAGTCTTCAAGGTCGAATCCGACTATATGCTCGACAACACGGCGCCCACTTTCGAGGTTGTCGCCAAGCCTTATGGCTTCCGCGAAGGAGCGCTCCGCGAACAGGCGAACGGGCGTTGCTATGCTCGCATCCGGGAGGTCGCCCTGCCGTTCTTCTCGTTCATCCCCGCGACCCCCGGAGGGCCGGCGCTCGCGTGCTGCTCCATCCCCATCGACGATGAGTGGACGGCCCAGTGGTACATCGGCTTCAACGCTCACGGGCCGATGCCCGTCGACCGCACGGGTATCTACGGCTCCGATTCGGGCGACCCCGACTTCTTCAACTCCGATATGGGTAACCGCGACAACCTGTGGCACCAGGATCGCGAGGCGATGAAACGAGGCCACTGGAGCGGGATCGTCGGACGAGGCAACGCCTATGAAGATTTCGCCGTCCAAGAGTCGATGGGGCCGATCGTCGATCGCAGCAAGCAGCATCTGGGAAGGTGCGACCTGGTGATCCTGCGGGCCCGGAGCATGTTGCTGCGGGCCATCGAGGCGTACAAGGCCGAAGGCAAGATCTCCTTCGCCGGAGAGGATGTCGACTTCGGCAAGATCCGCGCGATCTCCTTCGCCTATCCGCGCGGTGAGGATTGGAAGGAGATTGATGCATTCAATCCGCCGTCGCTCGAAGTCGCGTAAAGCGGGGCTGCCGGCCCGGCATCGACGGAGCTGCTGCGGACATTTTCAGTGCAACGGCAACGATCCGGTTTGGCGAGGCGCCGCGCCCTCCGCGGTTGCCCGGTAGTCTTCGCCCCATCCGGGCGGCTGGCGCGCTGAGCCAGCCGCTCACAGCGCGATCCTTCGCTCAACGCGTCTTCGTCATAACGACTTCCAGATACTCGCCCGGGACGACCAGCGTTCCATCCTCCGCGACGTTGAGCTCATCAAGCAAGTTGTAAATATCGGCCTCGAGCCCTGCCCTTGCGTCCGGGTCGAGCGCCGCGAAGGCCTTCAGAACCGGTCCGTAGTGAGCGCGGAAGAAGTCGATCCAATGCTCCGGCGACTTGTAGCGAAAAATAAAATGCGTGCTCTTCGCCGCGATCGTCGCCTGCGCGCCGAACAACGCATCGAGATGGGTCTTCGTACCCCATAGCAAGGCTGATTTCACGCCCGGCGCAGGTGGAACGTATTTGCCCACGATCTTGAACAGCCGGCCGACGAAGCCTTCCGGCGTCCAATTGGCCATCCCGATCTTGCCGCCTCGACGGCAGACGCGTATGAGCTCTCGTGCCGCTTGCTCCTGATTCGGCGTAAACATGACGCCAAATGTGGACAGCACGACATCGAAGCTCTCATCGGGAAACGGCAGATGCTCGGCGTCTGCCTGCTGAAACGTGACGGGCAAACGGTCCGCTTCGGCGCGCTTGCGCCCGTGCTCCAGCAGCGATCCGACGTAGTCCGTCGATACGACCTCCGCGAAGCGACGGGCGGCGGCCAGGGTTGCATTTCCGTTGCCGGCAGCGACATCGAGTACCCGCTGATTGGAGCGTAGATCGACGGCCTCGCAAAGCGTCTCGCCGACGATCTGTAAAGTGCAGCCGACAGCAGCATAATCGCCGGAACTCCACGCGCCGTGCTGTCGGGCCTTGATTGCATCAAGGTCAATAGTGCCCGGGTTCATTGTGTGAAGACTCCCGTTCGGATTGCCTCCGCGGGTTTTACACTTCGCACTGCCCAGCGTGTATGCTCGGTCGTCTTGGAGACTTGATACGGCGTCCGGAATGCGGCTCTGCCTTGACGGGGGCTGATCGATCTTTGCCCCTGAGTGCCCAGCGGAGACCAAATGGCGAGCGATGCGCTGTCTGATTTGCTGCGAACCGTGCGGCTGACCGGCGCGACGTTCTTCGACGTCGCGGCGACGGAGCCGTGGGTGGTCGAGCAACCGCCGCCAGAGTTCATCCTGCCGAAGATACTCCCGGGTGGCGAGCGGCTTATCTCCTACCATGTCGTCACCGTGGGTCGATGTTTCGCGACCGTCATTGGCAAGGAACCGATCGCGCTCGAAGCCGGCGAGGTCATCGTCATTACCAATGGCGATCCACACGTCATGTCGAGCAGCCCCGGTATGCGCGCCAACCCGCCGACACGCGAGGCAATTGCGGAAGCGGGCGCCGGTCCGTTGCCATTTTTCGTCAAATACGGCAGGGAGGGAGCGCCCACAACGAAGCTCGTGTGTGGCTTCCTCGCCTGCGATGCGCGACCGTTCAATCCGCTGCTCGAGAACCTGCCCGCGGTGATGAAGGCAAGAGCTACGCGGGACGACTCCGGAGACTGGCTCGCTCGGTTCATTCGTGTCGCCGTAGCGGAATCGGCAGCCCGGCGCGCCGGCAGCGAGAGCGTGCTCGCCAAACTCAGCGAGTTGATGTTCATCGAAGTGGTGCGCCGACATCTGGAGGCGATGCCGCCGGAGCAGGCGGGCTGGTTGGCGGGCCTGCGCGACCCTTTCGTTGGCAGAGCGCTATCGCTGATGCACGGCAATCCGGCGCATGGCTGGACCATCGAGGAGCTGGGAAAGAGAGTCGGCTTGTCGCGGTCTGTCCTGGCGGAGCGCTTCACCGATCTTTTGGGGATGCCGCCGATACAGTATCTCGCCAAATGGCGAATGCAGATTGCGGCGCGGATTCTCAGTGATGCGAGCGCGAACATCGCATCGATCGCCGAAGAGATTGGGTACGAATCCGAGGCGGCGTTCAGTCGCGCCTTCAAGAAGCAGGTGGGGGTGCCACCCTCGGTGTGGCGCCGCCGCGGGGCAGGACCTCTACAGACAAGCTGATCCAGCTGTACGCGCCCAGGGGATTCCTCGATCGACTAACGGCGTCGGTACAAGCCGGTGGCAGTCGCCCTCTCAACCAACAGCGGCAGGCGACGCGCAACGGACTTCAGGGCAATCAGAACTGCACGCTTCCATTCTCAATACTCACTACAAATCCCCCGCCTTGTCGCGGCGTAAGCACGGCTCTCTCGGCAGTCGCGATTACTGGCCGCACGAGTCTCGAGAGCACGTGAGCTCCTGACCTTGTCGTGCGAACCGCTTGTGTGGCGATACGAACATGTCCTTCAAGGACTCTTGCCCCGTCCGGCCGCATTACTATCGTGCGATCGGCATGGAATTGGAACTGGGTCCCCGGCTCTAATTCCAGACGTAATCTCGAGCCGACGACCTGCGTCAAGCCGCCGGTATTCTCGACCGTCACCCCGGTCCCATAGACACGTACCGAGCTCGACGAGGCGAACGCCGCGGGTGAATAGGTAGTCGGCGCGGAGATTCCGGATGCCGCGGTCGGCACCGCCGCAGCCGGTTGCGCAGCCCACACCGAGTAACCGATCGCCAACGAAGCCACCGCGACGAGCACGTGGCCGCAGATGCGGCGCATGCGACCGGGCATGGGTCTCTTAGTCATCTGGAGACGCTCCTTGAGGTAGTAGGCGGATCGCCAATGGCAGCCGATAGGCAACGCTGCGTCGGCCAGTTGGGTTTTCAGCATGGCGCTCGCGTAGCTGCGGCGCGAACCGGGATGTTTCTCCAGGACGGCGGCGTCGCATGCGAGCTCCTGATCGACACGAAAGCAGCTCGCGCCCAGATGGACCAGAGGGTTGAACCAGAATACACAGCGCAGGAATGCCGCGAAAGCATTCCAGGCGGCATCGCCGCGGCGCAGATGTGTTCGCTCATGTGCAAAGATCAGCAGCCGCTCCAGTCGTGTGTATCGCCGATGGAAGTCGGCGGGCAGGATGACCTTCGGTCGCAGCACACCAAGCAACGCGGGACAGCCTGCGGAGCTTTCTGCGCGAAGGACGGACCGTGAGCCCGACAGCGCCCCTAGGCTCCTGATGAATGCGTGCTGCAAGCCGCCGAGATATAAAGCAAAGAGCACGGCCCCGGCACCCCACGCGCCGAGGGCCCACGCCGGCCAATCAAGTGGCGATCCGGCGCCATTCGAGGGTCCTGCGGATATGTCGAACACTTGGCGAAGCGCGGAAACCGATTGGAGCTCCAGGGTGACTCCGAGCGCCGAGCCTGTATCGCGCACGTACGGCACAAACACGGCCGCCATGGCGACAGGCACGAACAGCCACATGGAATAGGATGCAGCGGGGCCGAACGCGAGCCGTGCACCTCGGCGCAGAAGCAAGGCCGCGACGATGCCCAAGCTCGTGCCGAGCGTCAGTGAGAACAGATGCCTCATGAGCTCATTTGTCATCGTCGAGCTCCGCGAGAAGGCGTCTCAGATCGGCGATATCGCGCTTGGTGAGCTTACCGTGGCGGCTAAAGTGTGCCGCGAGCGGCGCCACACGCCCTGAGAACAGGCGATCCAATAGCCCCCTGCTTTCGGTCAATAACCACTCGTCGCGACTGACGAGTGGCGAATACAGAAACCGCCGCCCGTCTCTCTCGGCGCGAACGGCTCTCTTGCGAAGTAGGCGGTTCAGAAGCGCCTTGATGGTGCCCTCCTGCCACGGCTGCTCGCCGCGGAGCGCGGCCACAACCGCTTCCGTCGGCAGTGGGCTACGTCGCCAAAGAACTTCCATGATGGCGGATTCGGCCTCGGTGATCGACGGAGGAGAAGATTCTCGGTGCATGGAGGAACGATCGTTTACGGTAATAAACGTCGCGATAGTTTACATATATAAACGGTGGAGTCAAGCGCGCATGCAGCCAAACGCAGATCGCATGGCACCACCCATGGGCCGACCTCGCCTCAAGATCCCGGGCGCGACATGTCGTTCGTATACGCCCCGCGATTCCGCGACACTACACTTCAGCTGTATGTCGACGGTGAAACACCAAAGCATTGCTTGAAAGCCGTGCTGAAGGCCGCCGCACTCTCGTAGCCAACGGCATGCGCCACGTCCCCGACGCTCCTGCCCTCGGCCAGCAGCGAGAGCGACGTGAGCAACCGACTGTGGCGACGCCACGCCGCCAAGCTCAGTCCGGTCTCCTCTGCAAAGAGACGCTCGAACGTCCGCAGACTCGCGCCGCCAATCTCCGCCGCGACGATCTCGACGGAGCGCCCATCGTCCGGTCGTGAGGCAAAGTAGTCGGCGAGTTGACGCGCTCGTTCGTGCCGGGGTCGCGGCAGTGAGAATGACTCCGGGCGAGCCTCAGGCAGAACCTCTTCGAGCAATGCCAACGCGTGCGCGTGCCTCGCACCGCGCTGAGAAGGCCGCGGCGCAGTACAGAGGAACAGGATGAGCTCACGGGCGAGATTGTCGAGACTCAGCACCTGCGGATGCGTGTCCGTGCGTAGGCTGCCCGGCTCGAAGTAAAGAGTGTGCAGATAAAAGCGCCGCGGCGAGTAGATCGAATGCTGAACTCCAGCGGGTATCCACAATCCCCGGAACAGCGGATGTACGACGTAGACATCGTCGGTCTCCACGATGGCAGCCGATTCGGCGATGAGGGCGAGCTGATCCCAATCGTGGGCATGTCGAGGGATGCGGCCACCGTCCGGGTAACCCTCCACATACGATCTGAGCGATTCGATAGAGCCCACTGATGCTCCCGGCCCCAGTTTCGGCTACTCGGTGAATCGGAAGCCCGATTCGTACTGCATCGCGCATGCGATGTTGCCCTCGGGATCGGCGAACTCAACGACTTTGCCCACACCGGGAACATCGACAATGGCCGAACGCAGCTTGCCGCCGGCCGCCTCGATTGCCGTCGCCGTTTCCTTTATCGAGCTCACGCTGATGGTGCAGCGAAAGCCGTTGATGCCGCCCTGCGCCACGGGCCCTTGGCGTTTCGCGATCAGGCCACGTGAGATGCCGTGCTCGACCGCAGGGCCGGTGAAGATATGATAAAACTCGGGCGGACCGCCGACCTCGAATCGCCACGCGAAAACTTTCTCATAGAATCTGCGAGCCCGCTCGACGTCGCTTGCGAAAATCTCGAAGTGCGCGATGTGGTTAGCCATCCCTCGATCCCCTCGGCTGGTTCGCGAAGATTAGCATTGTCACGACTTCGAAAGTCCGACAGATTCTTTGGAGAATCCGACGGGGTAATGAACGACGCGCCCGCGATCCCCGCGCGCTCGGTCGATCTACGGAATGGCAGCTTACGGGGCCCAGCGCTCTCCGCGCGCGGCCCATCATGGCCGCCTCGCTCCCGACCGGTTCCCGGAAGCGTCGCGACTCGCGTTTCCGCGGCGAAATGGAACACGAGGCAGGAGTCGAACCTGCGTGCTTTGGGTTCAAAGCCCAACGGGGATGCCGGCAACCCACGGCTCGTGTATTGGATCAGGCGGCAGGAGTCGGACCTGCGTGGCTGCGGTTCAGAGCCGCAGTGGGATACCGGCAACCCACACCTGAGTAATTGGCAGGTCGCGTACGAATCGAACGCACCCAGCAAGGCTTTGGAGACCTCGCACCTCCCAGAGGGCGACCCATAAAGTGGTGGAGCGCACTGCGAGCGAGACAGGCCCCTTCGCTGACACGATCCGGCTTCCAACCGGTCCCGGCACCTTGACCGGTTTACGCTCCAAGATGGCGGAAGGCGGGACTACTCGAAAGCCATGCCCGAAGGCACCAACCGGGTTCGAGCCGGCGACCGCACCCTGACGGCTTCACCTTCCAAAATGGCGGATGGCGGTCGGACACGATCCACATGCCGTTGCCGGTACCGTCCGGGCTCAGGCCGGCGGCGCACCCTGTGCGCTTCACCATCCAGAAGATTGGCGGAGAACAGAGTACTCGAAACTCAAACCGTTTCCGGTTCCCTGCGATTAGCAATCGCGTGCGAGCCCTGCCCGCTTTGTTCTCCAAATTCATGTGGTGCCGGCGGCAGGACTTGAACCCGCAGTCTCATCGCTTAAAGGGCG